>NZ_JBSFHO010000031.1:100207-109595 GCF_053597075.1 Streptomyces sp. NPDC001514 | reverse complement strand
GCCCGGAGGGGCCCCGCACCACCACCCACCCACAGCAGCCGCACCAAGCCCGTCCGGCGCTTGAGGACGGACACACCGGACGCCCACCCGGCACCCGGCACACCGCACCCCGCACCGGTGCCGGGCACACCGCACAGACCCCGCCCACCGCCGGAGGCCCCCCCGCACCGGGCAACCCGAGAACCGCAACCCGGAGCGGGTAGGCGTAACCGCAGACGCACAGACGGCAGCCCCGGCACGGGGCACCGACAACCACACCAGAGAGGCACACCGTGGCGCAGGACCTGATCGCGCGGGCCCAGGCTTGGCTGGCCGAGGACCCCGACGCGGAGACCCGGGACGAGCTGGGCAAGCTCATCGAGGCCCGGGACACGGAGGAGCTGGCCGCCCGCTTCGCCGGGACGCTGCAGTTCGGGACCGCCGGGCTGCGCGGGGAGCTCGGGGCCGGACCGATGCGGATGAACCGCGTCGTGGTCATCCGGGCCGCCGCCGGGCTCGCCGCCTACCTCAAGGCCCAGGGCCACACCGGCGGGCTCGTCGTCATCGGCTACGACGCCCGCTACAAGTCCGCCGACTTCGCCCGCGACACCGCCGCCGTCATGGTCGGCGCCGGCCTGCGCGCCGCCGTGCTGCCGCGCCCGCTGCCGACGCCCGTGCTCGCGTACGCCATCAGGCACCTCGGCGCCGTCGCCGGCGTGGAGGTGACCGCCAGCCACAACCCGCCCCGGGACAACGGCTACAAGGTCTACCTCGGCGACGGCTCGCAGATCGTGCCGCCCGCCGACGGCGACATCGCGGCGCAGATCGACGCGGTGGGCAGCCTGCACGATGTACCGCGCCCGGAGAGCGGCTGGGAGACCCTCGGGGACGAGGTTCTGGACGCGTATCTGGAGCGTACGGACGCCGTCCTGAGCCCCCACTCCCCCCGTACCGCCCGCGTCGTCCACACGGCCATGCACGGCGTCGGCAAGGACGTGGTGCTGGCGGCCTGGGAGCGGGCCGGCTTCCCCGCGCCGGTGCTCGTCGAGGAGCAGGCCGAGCCGGACCCCGCGTTCCCGACCGTCGCCTTCCCCAACCCGGAGGAGCCGGGCGCGATGGACCTCGCCTTCGCCAAGGCGCGCGAGGCCCAGCCGGACATCGTCATCGCCAACGACCCGGACGCCGACCGCTGCGCGGTGGCCGTCCCCGACGACAGCGTGGACGGCGGCTGGCGCATGCTCCGCGGCGACGAGGTCGGCGCGCTGCTCGCCGCCCATCTCGTCCACAAGGGCGCCCTCGGCACCTTCGCCGAGTCGATCGTCTCGTCCTCGCTGCTCGGCCGGATCGCCGCGGCCGCCGGGCTCGGTCACGAGGAGACCCTGACGGGCTTCAAGTGGATCTCGCGCGTCGAGGGCCTGCGGTACGGGTACGAGGAGGCGCTCGGCTACTGCGTCGACCCCGACGGCGTACGCGACAAGGACGGCATCACCGCCGCGCTGCTGGTCGCAGAGCTGGCGTCGGAGCTGAAGGAGCAGGGCCGTACGCTCTCGGACCTGCTCGACGACCTCGCCGTCGAGCACGGGCTGCACGCCACCGACCAGCTGTCGGTACGTGTGGAGGACCTGAGCATCATCGCGGACGCGATGCGGGCGCTGCGCGAGCGGCCGCCCGTGCTGCTGGCCGGGTTGCACGTCGTCGAGGCGGAGGACCTGACGAAGGGCAGCGAGAAGCTGCCGCCGACGGACGGCCTGCGGTACTACCTGGAGGGCGAGTTCAAGGCGCGCGTCATCGTCCGCCCGAGCGGCACCGAGCCGAAGCTGAAGTGCTACCTGGAGGTCGTGGTGCCGGTCGCCGACGCGAGCGGGCTGGCGCCCGCGCGGGCGCGTGCCACGGAGGTACTCGGGGCGATCAAGCGCGACCTGGCGGCCGCGGCCGGCATCTGACGGCGCGGGCGTCCACCTTCGTACGGGTGAATCCCGTACGGCAGTTGACGCAGCGGCCCGTGCCCTCGAAGGGCCCACGGGCAAGGTGACCCGGGTACCGCCCGCCGAGTCACCGGAGCAGCCGCAGTGCCCCCGATCGCGACACATCACCCCACCGTCCCCGCCTCCCGTCGGCCACCGGCCTCGGGGGGCGGTGGCGTACCGGGTGCGGAAAGCCGGTTGGTCCGGGCGCTGGGACGGGCCTCGCCCGCCCTGGTCGGGTACCTCATGGTGCGGCTGTTCGGGCTGCTGGTGCTCGCGCGGTGGGCGCATGTCCAGGGGCGCGGTGTCTGGCCGACCCTCGCCACGACGTGGGACTCCGACTGGTACCTCGGGATCGCCGACCACGGGTACCAGCGGGAGCTGGGGACCGCCCTGGACTCGAACAACCTGGCGTTCTTCCCGCTCTACCCGGCCCTGGTGAAGGCCGCCGCGGCGGTCACACCCGGCACGCGTGCGTCCGTCGCACTCGTGATCGCTGTCGTGGCGTCGCTGATCGCGGCGTGGGGGATCTTCGCGGTGGGCGACCGGCTGCACGGGGAGCGGACCGGGACCGTGCTCGCGGTGCTGTGGGGTGCATACCCCGTCGCGATCGTCCAGTGGATGGGTTACACCGAGTCGCTCTTCACGGCGCTCACGGCGTGGTGCCTGTACGCGGCGCTCAAGGGCCGCTGGCTGTGGGCCGGTTCGCTCGCGACGCTGGCCGGACTGACCCGCCCGACGGGCATCGCGGTCGCGGCGGCCGTCGCCGTCGCCGGGCTCGTGGCGTACGTACGCACGCGCGAGCGGCGGGCGCTCGCGGGGGCGCTGCTCGCACCGCTGGGGTGGTCCGGTTACGTCGCCTGGGTCGGGCAGCGCGTCGGGCGCTGGGACGGATACTTCGCCGTGCAGAAGCTGTGGCGCAACCAGTGGGACGGCGGGCGGTCGACGCTGATCGAGCTGCGCCAGCACTTCGCCTACGACGCGAGCCCGATGTTCTTCCTGGTGCTGGTGTCGCTCGTCCTGGTGCTGTCGGCGGGGCTGTATCTGCTCTGCCTGACGGACCGCCAGCCGCTGGTGCTGCTCGTCTTCACGGGTGTGCTGATGGTGATCGTCCTCGGCAGCGGCGGTGTCTACTTCCCGCGCGCCCGCTTCCTCCTGCCCGCCTTCCCGCTGCTCCTGCCGATCGCGGTGGCCGTGGCCCGGGCCAGGCGGCCGGTCGCGGTGGTGGTGCTGACCGGGGCGGCGCTGTCGTCGGCGTGGCTCGGCGCGAATGCGCTGCTGGTGTGGCCGGGGCCGCCGTAATGGGGATATCCAGCTGCCACGATCCGAGACATCGAGACGCGTGCGGTGAGACCGGCCCCCGGTGGGACCGGCGTGCGGACGGGGCCGCCGCACGGAGCGACCGGCGCGTGCCGCGGACTCAGCCCGTCGCCATCAGCACCGCGAGGAACACCACACCGGCGGCCGCGGGGGCGAGGATCTCGTACGCCCAGCGCACCCGGGACTCGCCCTGCGCACCCGGGCGGGACGCGCTGCGCTCCGCCAGGTCCCGCAGTTCCGCGACCGTCCGGTCGGCAGGCGCCAGCCGGGATGTGGCGTCGGTGACGTCCGCGGTCACGGACGTACGGCCGTGGGGGTCGTCCTGGGCGGCCGTCGCCTGGCGGCGTGCGGCCCGCTTGCGCTGCCGCAGCGACACCGGCACGGCCCACAGCTGGTACTTGGCACCCTTGTGCGTGAAGACCTCACTGGAGTAGCCGGCGCGCACGTCCGCGACCGCCGCCCACGGGACCGTGATCGTGCGGAACGGGTTGCGGATCCGCAGCCGGTCGTCGTTGACGTACACGGCGGGCCGCAGCGTGAACGCGACGAGCAGCGGCACCACGAAGAGCAGCCCCGCGAGTCCCCACCAGGGCGTGCGGCCGTCGCCGCGTACCAGCGCGTCCACGCCGATCCAGGCGACCAGCGCCAGCATCAGCGCACCGGCGGCCATTCCGGGGGTCGACCGGAAGACACGGTCGGCGTGGGTCGGCTCGGGGGCCGGGGCGGGGCTCGTCATGCTCCCGATTCTGCCTCACCCGTCTCAGGGGACGAGATCGGCGTACACGATGATGTTGTCGGGGCGGTGGCCGTCGGTGAGCTCCCCGCCGCAGGTGATGAGCCGCAGCTCGGGGCGGGGCGTGTCGCCGTAGACCTTCCGGGCCGGGAAGGCCTTTTGACGCCCAGGCGGTACCAGCCGATACGGTCCGCGTCCGCCACGGACGGCACCTCGACCGTGCCGTCGGCGGCGAGGCCGAGCTCCAGGACGGGACCGGGGTCGACCGCGGCGGCGGGTATGCGGACCCGGACCGGCTTGGACTTCGCCATGGGCTCGGGCGCTTGCGCCCCCGGGGCGGCGGTCGCGGGCTGCACGCGTGCGGGGCGGCAGGCTTCCCCGAGTCGGCCCCACAGCCGACGAGCGCAGCTCCGACGAACACAGCCCCGACGGTCCTGGCGGGGCTGCACGAACGAAGTTGGCGATCAGGTGTACGGGATTCGCCCAGCACATGCCACAGGCATGTGATGGACGTCACAGGCACACGTGTCCACCTGCGAATTCGCACCTGGATCGACCCTGGGGGTGTACAGGCCGCTACGCGCGTAGATATGCTCCCCTGGTGACCATGCCCACCATTGCACCTGCATTCGCTGACGTGACCTCGTCCGACAGCGCACTGCGCCGCTTCCTGCACGGGCTCCCCGGTGTCGACCCCGTCGGCCTGGAAGCGCGCGCCGCGTCTCTCGGCACCCGTTCGATCAAGACGACGGCCAAGGCCTACGCCATCGACCTGGCCATCTCGATGATCGACCTGACGACGCTGGAAGGCGCGGACACCCCGGGCAAGGTCCGGGCGCTCGCCGCCAAGGCCGTCAATCCCGACCCGACCGACCGTACGGCCCCGAAGACGGCCGCCGTCTGCGTCTACCCCGACATGGTGGCCACCGCCAAGGCCGCCCTGGGCGGGTCCGGCGTCAAGGTCGCCTCCGTGGCCACCGCCTTCCCGGCCGGCCGCGCCGCGCTCGACGTGAAGCTCGCGGACACCCGTGACGCCGTCGCCGCCGGGGCCGACGAGATCGACATGGTGATCGACCGCGGCGCCTTCCTCGCGGGCAACTACATGAAGGTCTACGAGGAGATCCGCGCCGTGAAGGAGGCCTCCGGGACCGCACGGCTGAAGGTCATCTTCGAGACCGGCGAGCTCTCCACGTACGACAACATCCGCCGCGCCTCCTGGCTCGGCATGATGGCCGGGGCCGACTTCATCAAGACGTCGACCGGAAAGGTCGCGGTCAACGCGACCCCGGCGAACACCCTGCTCATGCTCGAGGCCGTCCGCGACTTCCGGGCGCAGACTGGAGTACAGGTGGGCGTGAAGCCCGCCGGCGGCATCCGCACCAGCAAGGACGCGATCAAGTTCCTGGTGCTGGTCAACGAGACCGCGGGCGAGGACTGGCTGGACAACCACTGGTTCCGCTTCGGCGCGTCCAGCCTGCTGAACGACCTGCTGATGCAGCGCCAGAAGCTGGCGACCGGCCGTTACTCCGGCCCCGACTACGTGACGGTGGACTGATCACCATGGCCTTTGAATACGCACCCGCACCCGAATCGCGGTCGGTCGTCGACATCGCCCCGTCGTACGGCCTGTTCATCGACGGCGAGTTCACGGACGCCGCGGACGGCAAGGTCTTCAAGACCGTCTCCCCGTCCACCGAGGAGGTCCTCTCCGAGGTCGCCCAGGCGGGCACCGAGGACGTCGACCGCGCCGTGAAGGCCGCACGCAAGGCCTTCGAGAAGTGGTCCGCGCTGCCGGGCTCCGAGCGCGCCAAGTACCTCTTCCGTATCGCCCGCATCGTCCAGGAGCGCAGCCGCGAGCTGGCCGTCCTGGAGACGCTGGACAACGGAAAGCCGATCAAGGAGACCCGCGACGCGGACCTCCCGCTGGTCGCGGCGCACTTCTTCTACTACGCGGGCTGGGCCGACAAGCTCGACCACGCCGGCTACGGTCCGAACCCGCGCCCGCTGGGTGTGGCCGGCCAGGTCATCCCGTGGAACTTCCCGCTGCTGATGCTCGCGTGGAAGATCGCCCCGGCGCTCGCCACCGGCAACACGGTGGTGCTGAAGCCCGCCGAGACGACGCCGCTGTCGGCACTCTTCTTCGCGGACATCTGCCGCCAGGCCGGACTGCCGAAGGGTGTCGTCAACATCCTTCCCGGCTACGGCGACACGGGCGCCGCGCTCGTCGAGCACCCGGACGTCGACAAGGTCGCCTTCACCGGCTCCACCGCGGTGGGCAAGGCCATCGCCCGCTCCGTGGCCGGTACGGACAAGAAGGTCACCCTGGAACTGGGCGGCAAGGGCGCCAACATCGTCTTCGACGACGCCCCCATCGACCAGGCCGTCGAGGGCATCGTCGGGGGCATCTTCTTCAACCAGGGCCAGGTCTGCTGCGCGGGCTCGCGTCTCCTCGTCCAGGAGTCGATCCACGACGAGCTGCTCGACTCGCTGAAGCGCCGTCTGTCCACCCTCCGCCTCGGCGACCCGCTGGACAAGAACACCGACATCGGCGCCATCAACTCGGCCGAGCAGCTGGCGCGCATCACCGCCCTCGCCGAGACCGGCGAGGCCGAGGGTGCCGAGCGCTGGACCGCGCCGTGCGAACTGCCGTCGTCCGGCTACTGGTTCGCGCCGACGCTCTTCACGAACGTCACGCAGGCGCACACCATCGCCCGCGACGAGATCTTCGGTCCGGTGCTGTCGGTGCTGACGTTCCGTACGCCGGACGAGGCCGTCGCCAAGGCCAACAACAGCCAGTACGGCCTGTCGGCGGGCATCTGGACGGAGAAGGGCTCCCGCATCCTCGCGGTGGCGAACAAGCTCCGCGCGGGTGTGGTGTGGGCCAACACCTTCAACAAGTTCGACCCGACCTCGCCCTTCGGCGGCTACAAGGAGTCGGGCTTCGGCCGCGAGGGCGGCCGCCACGGTCTGGAGGCCTACCTCGATGTCTGAGTCGTCGACGCGTCTGAGTGTCTTCAAGACCTACAAGCTGTACGTCGGGGGCAAGTTCCCCCGGAGTGAGAGCGGCCGGGTGTACGAAGTGACGGACTCCAAGGGCAAGTGGCTTGCCAACGCCCCGCAGTCGTCCCGCAAGGACGCCCGCGACGCGGTCGTCGCCGCGCGCAAGGCGTTCGGCGCGTGGTCGGGCGCGACGGCGTACAACCGGGGCCAGATCCTCTACCGCATCGCCGAGATGCTGGAGGGCCGCCGGGAGCAGTTCGTGCGCGAGGTGGCCGACGCCGAGGGCCTGTCGAAGTCGAAGGCGGCCGCGGTCGTGGACGCCGCGATCGACCGGTGGGTCTGGTACGCGGGCTGGACGGACAAGATCGGCCAGATCGTGGGCGGGGCGAACCCGGTCGCGGGCCCGTTCTTCAACCTGTCGACGCCCGAGCCGACCGGTGTGGTCACGGTCCTGGCCCCGCAGAAGTCGTCCTTCCTGGGCCTGGTGTCGGTGATCGCCCCGGCGATCGCGACCGGCAACACGGTGGTCGTGATCGCTTCGGAGGAGGCCCCGCTGCCGGCGCTCTCGCTGGGCGAGGTGCTGGCCACGTCCGACCTGCCCGGTGGCGTCGTCAACGTACTCTCCGGCCGCACGGCCGAGATCGCGGCCCCGCTCGCCGCCCACCAGGACGTCAACGCGATCGACATGACCGGCGCGGACGAGCAGCTGGCGAAGGATCTGGAGGTCGCCGCCGCGGACAACCTCAAGCGGGTACTGCGGCCGCGCGACGAGGACTGGTCCGCCGACCCGGGCACGCGGCGCATGACCGCGTTCCTGGAGACGAAGACGGTGTGGCACCCGACGGGTTCGCTGGGTGCGTCCGGCTCGGCGTACTGACGTATCGGACGTGTCCGAGTGTCGGACGTGTCCGAGTGACAGCGGTGGGCCCGCAGGAGGATTCCTGCGGGCCCACCGTCGTGTCAGCCGGTTTGCCGGCCGGTTCGTCAGCCGGGCAGCAGGCCGCCCAGCAGCGGACCGGCCACCGGGAGGTCCGGCGCGCTCGCCAGGGAGCCGGTGAGCGACCGGGTGTTGACCGCCTTGAAGTCCGCGACCTGCGTGCCGACGCCGTTGTCGAGCGGGTCGACACCGGTGTTCGCGAGCGGGTTCAGCGGGAGGTGCTCGGCGGTGGCCGCGGTGGACCGCAGGGCCGCCGTCGGGTCGAGGTCGCCCGCCTGACCCGCCTGTGCCACGCCGGCACCGGCGCCGAGCGCCGCACCGACCGCGGTGACGGTGAGACCGGCCGCCCTGAGCAATGTGTGACGTGCCATGAGAATCCTGCCTCGACGAGAAGTGGACCGAAGTGACCGACACCGAAGTGACCGACTGGGCACGCAGCGTAGTTCCCCTGTGATGCTCGATACCAACAGGACCCCAGGGGGGTCACCCACACGGCTCAATGCCTCAGACTGGTGTCCCGTGAGTTCCCAACCCCTCCCGACGCGCGTCGTCCTGCTCGCCGGGCCTTCCGGCTCCGGAAAGTCGTCCCTCGCCGCCCGCTCCGGGCTCCCGGTGCTGCGCCTCGACGACTTCTACAAGGAAGCGGACGACCCCACGCTCCCGCTCATGGCGGGCACCACGGCCGTCGACTGGGACTCCCCGGCGTCCTGGGACGCGGACGCGGCGGTCGACGCGGTCGTGGAACTGTGCCGTACGGGACGTACGACCGTGCCCGTCTACGACATCGCCACCAGTTCCCGGGCCGGAACCGAGACCCTCGACATCGAGCGCACCCCGCTCTTCGTCGCCGAAGGCATCTTCGCGGCGGATATCGTCTCCCGCTGCCGGCAGGCGGGGGTCCTCGCCGACGCGCTGTGCCTGCGCGGGCGCCCCTCGACGACCTTCCGCCGCCGCCTGCTGCGCGATCTGCGCGAGGGCCGCAAGTCCATGCCGTTCCTGGTCCGCCGCGGCTGGCGCCTGATGCGCGCGGAACGCGGCATCGTCGCCCGCCAGGCCGCGCTCGGCGCCCACCCCTGCGGCAAGGAGGAGGCCCTTGGCCGCCTCGCCGCCGCGGCGGCGGGCCGGTGCCGCCGTACGCCTGCGCCGAGCGTGTAGCCGCAGCGCTGCCGGGGGCCGGGGGCCGGGGGTACGTGGTTGCCCGGTGCCGGCGCGCGGCCGGTGCGTCCGTCGTCGAACGCCGGACGGGCCGGGTGGACGGGGCTGCCCCGTGCCGGGTCGGTGCCGTCCCCGGGGATGGTCACAGGTCGGGGCTCGCGCCGGTGGTCTGCGGACGCACAACGACCCCGGGGCGGGGGGGGGGCCGGCGCGGCGGAGGCGGCCCCCGCGGCCCCCCGGGGCCCCCCGGCCCCCCCGCCGGGCGCCCCCGGCCCCCCCCCCCCGCGCCCGGGCAGAGAC
>NZ_JBSFHO010000031.1:9299-100197 GCF_053597075.1 Streptomyces sp. NPDC001514 | reverse complement strand
GGCGGTGCGGCCCCGGGGGTGGGCCTCGGGGGGGGGCGGGGGCGGGGGGGCGGGGGCCCCACCCCGCCCGGGGGGCCGGCCCGTCCATAGCGCACCTCCCCGGCCCCGGGCTCCCCCGTGTCCCCCGTGTCCCCCGTACCTGTCGCCCTCAGGCCACCAGCTCGCCGAAGGCGTCTTCCTCGTCACGGCCGAAGCTGAGGACCTCGTCCTCGCGCAGCCGGCGGAGCGACCGCCAGATGCTCGACTTCACCGTGCCGACACTGATGTCGAGGATGTCCGCGATCTCAGGATCCGTGCGGCCCTCGTAGTAGCGCAGCACCAGCATCGTGCGCTGCAGCTCGGGCAGCCGCGCCAGCGCCTGCCACAGCACCGCCCGCAGCTCCGTGCCGCGCATCGCGTCCGTCTCGCCCACCGTCTCCGGGAGCTCCTCGGTCGGGTACTCGTTCAGCTTGCGGCGGCGCCACGCGCTGATGTGCAGGTTGGTCATGGTCCGGCGCAGATAGCCGCCGACCGCCGCCTTGTCGCTGATGCGGTCCCACGCCCGGTACGTCGAGAAGAGCGCGCTCTGCAGCAGGTCCTCCGCCTCGAACCGGTCGCCGGTCAGGTGATACGCGGTCGCGTACAGGGAGGCGCGGCGCTCCTGCACGTAGGCGGTGAACTCCGCCTCCGTCAGGTTGTTCCGCTCCCCCTTGACCTCCCCGTACGCGGTTCCCCCGTGGCCCCCCTCGTTCGCGGCGTCAACGACCGTCATGTACGTCGACGGCTTGTGCTGACGCCCGGCGCCGCGAACGCACCCCCGCCCGTTCACGGCGCCGGACTTCTCGGTGCTCCGCACGACCTCGTGCAGACGCGTGACAACTGCGCTTGAGGTGGTGCTGTGCAGTGAGTTCATCTCGCGCCCCCCGTCGGTTGGAGTCTGCGTCCGGCCGCCTTCCGGCCTGTGCGAAAAAGACTGCCCGGGCACCTTCACACCGGTGTCCGCCGACTGTCACAGGGCTGTCACAGGGCACCGTGTCGGAGGGAGGCCCCCCAACTGTCGAACTCCGGCTCCCCCATGGGTCAGAATGACGCCGTGCCTTTCCTGTTGCTGATCGAGGACGACGACGCCATCCGCACGGCCCTCGAACTCTCGCTGTCACGCCAGGGCCACCGTGTGGCCACCGCGGCGACGGGCGAGGACGGCCTGAAACTGCTGCGTGAGCAGCGGCCGGATCTGATCGTGCTGGATGTGATGCTGCCCGGCATCGACGGTTTCGAGGTGTGCCGGCGGATCAGGCGCACGGACCAACTGCCGATCATCCTGCTGACCGCCCGCAGCGACGACATCGACGTCGTGGTCGGGCTGGAGTCCGGGGCCGACGACTATGTGGTCAAGCCGGTGCAGGGCCGCGTCCTGGACGCCCGTATCCGGGCCGTGCTGCGGCGCGGTGAGCGCGAGTCCACGGACTCGGCGAGCTTCGGGTCGCTGGTGATCGATCGTTCCGCCATGACGGTCACCAAGAACGGCGAGGATCTGCAGCTCACGCCGACCGAGCTGCGGCTCCTCCTCGAGCTGAGCCGTCGGCCGGGCCAGGCGCTGTCGCGTCAGCAGCTGCTCCGGCTGGTGTGGGAGCACGACTACCTGGGCGACTCGCGCCTGGTGGACGCGTGTGTGCAGCGGCTGCGGGCGAAGGTGGAGGACGTGCCGTCCTCGCCGACCCTGATCCGTACGGTCCGGGGCGTGGGCTACCGACTGGACGTCCCTCAGTGACGCAAGCCGAGAAGAATGGTTCCGCGAAGAGGTCGACACTCGCGGGATTCGGGTGGACCAGCCTGCGGCTGCGGCTCGTCGTCGTGTTCGGCCTGGTCGCCCTGACGGCCGCGGTGTCCGCCTCGGGGATCGCCTACTGGCTCAACCGCGAAGCCGTACTGACGCGTACGCAGGACGCGGCACTGGGTGACTTCCGGCAGGAGATGCAGAACCGGGCCGCGTCGCTGCCCGCGCGGCCGACGCAGAGCGAGTTGCAGACGACCGCCGAGCAGATGGCGAGCGGCAATGCCGGGTACAGCGTGGTGCTGCTCGGCGAGCGCGAGGCGGGCAAGCCGATCGTCGGGGCATCGAACCCCGACGTGTTCACGCTCGACGACGTGCCGAAGGCGCTACGGGACGCGGTCAACGAGCAGCAGCCGGTCACGGCCGGCAACGCGTACCCGTACCACCTGTTCTGGCTGCGGACGCAGCGTGGCAGCACGCCCTATCTGGTGGGCGGTACGAGGATCACCGGCGGCGGGCCGACGGGCTACATGTTCAAGTCGCTGGACCAGGAACGGGCCGATCTGAACTCGCTGGCCTGGTCGCTGGGCATCGCCACGGCGCTGGCGCTGGTCGGCTCCGCGCTGATCGCGCAGGCCGCGGCGACGACCGTGCTCCGGCCGGTGCGGCGCCTCGGCGAGGCGGCGCGGCAGCTCGGCGAGGGCAAGCTCGACACCCGGCTGAACGTCTCCGGCACGGACGAACTGGCGGAGCTGTCACGGACGTTCAACCGCGCGGCGGAGTCGCTAGAGAAGAAGGTCGCGGACATGAGCGCGCGGGAGGAGTCGAGCCGCCGCTTCGTCGCCGACATGTCGCACGAGCTGCGTACGCCGCTGACCGCGCTGACCGCCGTGACGGAGGTCCTGGAGGACGAGCAGGAGAGCCTCGACCCGATGATCGCGCCGGCGGTGGCGCTGGTCGTGAGCGAGACGCGGCGCCTCAACGACCTGGTGGAGAACCTGATGGAGGTCACCCGCTTCGACGCGGGCACGGCCCGGCTCGTCCTCGACGACGTCGACGTCGCCGACCAGGTCACCGCCTGCATCGACGCACGCGCCTGGCTGGACGCGGTCGAGCTGGACGCGGAGCGCGGCATCGTGGCCCGCCTCGACCCGCGCCGTCTCGACGTCATCCTGGCCAACCTGATCGGCAATGCGCTGAAGCACGGCGGCTCTCCGGTGCGGGTGTCGGTGCGCACGGAGGACGACGAGCTGGTCATCGAGGTGCGGGACCACGGGCCCGGTATCCCCGAGGACGTACTGCCCCATGTCTTCGACCGCTTCTACAAGGCGAGCGCCTCGCGTCCGCGCTCGGAGGGCAGCGGTCTGGGCCTGTCGATCGCGATGGAGAACGCCCTGATCCACGGCGGCAGCATCAGCGCGGCGAACACGACGGACGGCGACGGCGGTGCGGTCTTCGTGCTCCGCCTCCCGCGCGACGCATCGGGCATCACGCCCGCGGACGCGAACGGCGGGGAAGAGGCAGGTGACGCACAGTGAGCATCCGTGGTGTGCGGTCGGTCGCTCCGGCCCGGTTGCGGCGCGGCGCCGTCGCGTTCGCCGGGGCCGTCCTGGCCGCCGCGGCAGTCGGAGGCTGCGGGATCCGGACGACGTCCGTCCCCGTCGACGCGGGGCCCGCCCCCTCGCGGGTGCCGTGCTCGCTGGCCGGGAAGGAGACGGCCACGCCCGCTGAGCCGGGGGTGGTGCCGGTGCGGGTGTATCTGGTGTGCGCATCGTCGCTGGAGGCCGTGGACCGTACGGCAACGGTCCCCGAGAAGGCGGTCGGCGACCGGCTCCTCATCGCCAGGACGCTCCTCGACCAGTTGCAGGCCGAACCGTCGTCGGCCGAGCGCGAGGCCGGGTTCGCCACCGACGTACGGGGCCCGCTGACCGTGGCCCCGGCGCGGGAGGACGACCCCGAGGGCACGCTGCGGCTGAGCCGGCAGCCGGAGGACCTGCCGCCCGTCGCGCTCGCGCAGATCGTGTGCACGTTCGCGGACAGCGCGGCCGCGGCGGACGCCGGGACGGTCGTCCTGGGCGGGCCCGGGGAGTACGCGCCGCGCGGCTACCGCTGCACGGACGCGGCCAAGGCGCGCCCCGAGACGGTGCTCCCGACGGTGGGCCCGCTGCCCGCTTCCTGATGTACACATCACTCGGCGGAACCGATCCCGCCGGTCGTGTCGTCTTGGGGGGCGTGCAGCGTCAAGGTTCGGGCGGCAGTGCCGCCATCCGCTTCCGCGTGGCGGGGGTCGTCCTCCTCCTCGCGCATCTGGCACTCGTGGGTTGGCTGACGCTTCGCCCCCTCGACGTGATGTGGGTGACGGCGGCGAATCTCGAGCCGCTCGCGGGCATCAAGGCGGACCTCGCCCTGGGCCCGGTGCAGGCGGCCCGCCGGATAGGCGAGGGGCTGCTGCTGCTCGCCCCGCTCGGGGTGCTGCTGCCCATGGCGGGCGGGCGGCTCGCCGTCTCCCCCTTGGCCTCGCTGGCCCGTACGGTCGCCGCGGGCGCGCTGCTGTCGCTGGGCATCGAACTGCTGCAGACCGGGGTGCCGGGGCAGGTCGTCGACGTGGACTCGTTGCTCCTGAACACGGCCGGCGTCGCCCTGGCCCATCTGGCGGTCGTCCCGGCGGGCCGCGCCCGGCTGCGGCGCAGGAGCCGCGGGCAGTCCGCGCGCCCCACGAAGGAGCGGGGGCCCCTGCTCCGGGATGACGCCTCTCAGGGGCCGACCCCGACGATTCCCAGGGTCGGGATCGCCCCGTAGAGCGACGCTTCGCCCCTGTTCGTGGCGGGAGCATGGAGTCATCGGGAGCCCAGTGGAGTGGCTCCCAGTCGAGGACTCGAGGAGCCCACCATGGCCGCACTTGCCCGCCCCCGTGACGGACGCATGATCGGCGGAGTGTGCGCAGCGCTGGCACGGCGCTTCGGCACCTCCGCGACCACGATGCGCGTGATCTTCGTGGTCTCGTGTCTGCTGCCCGGCCCGCAGTTCCTGCTCTACCTGGCGCTGTGGCTGCTGCTGCCGTCCGAGAAGAGCGCGTCGACCGCCTGGTGACGGCGCCGTGACAGCACGCAGGGGCGCACACCCGGTCCGGGTGTGCGCCCCAGTTGTCGTCCGCGGGTCAGCGCAGCGGCAGACCGCCGAGGAGGCCGGCGGCCGCCCCCGCGGGGCCGAGGAGGCCGGTGGCCTGCCCGGCGGCACCCGCAGGGAGCGCGTTCGGGCCGACCCCTTCGACGGCCTGCTGGACGGTGGAGGCGATCGCCGGGTCCTGGAGGAGGGAGACGGCGTTCAGCGGGGTGCCGACCTCGGGGAGCTGCGGGGCGGCGGAGGCCGTACCGGCGGTGGCAGCGGCGAAGGCGGCACCGAGCGCGGCGACACCGAGGGTCTTGGCAGCGTGCTTCATCAGCGACTTTTCCTTGGGGAGGGGGAATATGAGCGGCTTTGCAAGCTAGCCAGCGCGAACTCCGCCCCGCAAACGGCCGCGTCGGTGAAAAGGGCCGGGAGTTGACGCTCCCGGCCCTCTGCCTGTGCCCGCGCTCAGCTCTCGCCGGGGGAAGACTCGCTGGTGGTGACGGTCTGACTGAACAGCCATTCGGACTTCAGCTCCGCGTAGCCGGGCTTGATCACGTCATTGATCATCGCGAGGCGTTCATCGAAAGGAATGAACGAGGACTTCATCGCATTGACGGTGAACCACTGCATGTCGTCGAGCGTGTAGCCGAACGCTTCGGACAGCAGCTCGAATTCACGGCTCATGCTGGTGTTGCTCATCAGCCGGTTGTCCGTGTTGACGGTCGCCCGGAAGTGGAGCCGCCGCAGCAGTCCGATGGGGTGCTCTTCGTACGAGGCGGCCGCACCGGTCTGCAGATTGGACGTCGGGCACATCTCCAGCGGGATGCGCTTGTCGCGTACGTACGCGGCGAGACGGCCGAGCTTCACCGTGCCGTCGGCGGCGACCTCGATGTCGTCGATGATGCGGACGCCGTGGCCGAGGCGGTCGGCGCCGCACCACTGGAGGGCCTGCCAGATCGACGGCAGTCCGAAGGCCTCGCCCGCGTGGATGGTGAAGTGGTTGTTCTCGCGCTTGAGGTACTCGAAGGCGTCGAGATGACGGGTGGGCGGGTAGCCCGCCTCGGCGCCCGCGATGTCGAAGCCGATGACACCCGAGTCCCGGTAACGGTTGGCGAGTTCGGCGATCTCCAGGGCGCGGGCGGCGTGCCGCATGGCGGTGAGCATGGCACCGACGCGGATACGGTGTCCGCTCGCGCGGGCGCGGCGCTCGCCTTCGCGGAAGCCCTCGTTGACGGCCTCGACGACCTCCTCGAGGGTCAGGCCGGCTTCCAGGTGCTGCTCGGGGGCGTACCGCACCTCGGCATAGACGACACCGTCCTCGGCGAGGTCCTCGGCGCACTCGACGGCGACGCGCTTGAGCGCCTCACGGGTCTGCATGACGGCGCAGGTATGGGCGAAGGTTTCCAGGTACCGCTCCAACGAGCCCGAGTCGGCGGCCTCGTGGAACCAGATGCCGAGCTTGTCGGGCTCGGTCTCGGGGAGGGACTCGTAGCCCGCGTCGCGGGCGAGATCGATGATCGTGCCGGGGCGCAGCCCGCCGTCGAGGTGGTCGTGGAGGAGCACCTTCGGGGCGCGGCGGATCTGGTCCGCGGTGGGCCTCTCCGGTCCGGGGACGGTTCCCCGGGATGACACATGGGTGGTCTGCCTCGTCATCTACGCACTCTAATCCCTACGCGCGTAGAGAGCAGCTGCAAGAACCACCCGTCGATACGTAACAGTGACCGTGCGGACGGGTGGCGTACACCTGCACTTCTGAGACTGTTCTGCCATGGCACACCACGCAGTGCCCCGGCGGTGGGGGCGTCCGGCCGGGGAGGCCGGAGCGGCGCAGGCCCGTCTCGAAGCGACCGTGACGCGAGGAGGCAGCTCAGTGGTACGGCCGAGGCTGGGGCGGCCGGTCCGGGGGGCGGTGGCCGGTCCGGCGCCCGTGGACGGGGCCGTGAGCGGGGTGGTGCTGCTGCTCCCGGACGGCGAACCGGAGTCGGCCCGCGGGCCTTCGGCCGTGTCGCACGCGGCCGCGCTGCCGCTGGCGCGCTCGCTTGCGCGGGCCGGGCGCGCGGAGGGCCTTGTCGCCCACGTCGTGCGCTACCGCGGGCGCGGCTGGAACGGCCCCGACGCCCGGCTCGCCGCGGACGCGGCGTGGGCGGCGGACGAGGCGGTACGGCGGTACGGGGACGTCCCCGTGTGCCTCGCCGGACATGGCATGGGCGGCCGTGCCGCGCTGCACGCCGCCGGGCACGGGGCCGTCAACTCCGTGCTCGCGCTCGCCCCTTGGCTGCCGGAGGACGACGTCGCGGCACACCCCGAACCGGTGAAACAGCTCGCGGGCCGCCAGGTCCTCATAGTCCATGGCACGAACGACGCGCGTACGGATCCGGAGCTGTCGTACCGGCTTGCCGAGCGCGCGAAGAAGTCCAACCGGGACATCTGCCGTTTCGAGGTGCACTCGGACGGTCATGCCCTGCGCCAGTACCAGGAGGAAGTCCTGGCCCTGGCCGTCGACTTCGTCCTCGGCGCCCTCTTCTCACGCGGGTACGCCCGCCCGGTCGCGGACGCGCTGGCGGCTCCGCCGCCGCTGGGACTGAGGATGCCGCTCGCGGCGGGCTTCGGCCGGTCGCTGCGGCGCTGAGGGCGGCCGCTGCGCGGGGCCTCTTCCCCACCTCGCCCCTTCCCGGACCGGGGCTCCGCCCCAGACCCGTTTCCGGGGACTCTGCCCCCGGACCCCGCCGGGGCTCCGCCCCGAGACCCGTGCGCGCCCTTCGGGCTGAGTGCGAGGCGCACCGGTGCCGTCCCCCTGGGCCGATGTGTCCGTCCCCAATCGCCGGACGGGCTCAAAATGCCAGGAGTCCGCCCTCGTCAGTCCGGCAGCAGATTCCCGCGCCGCGACAGCAGGAACTTCTTGAAGGCCGCCACCGGTGCCGTGTCCGGATGCCCGTCCAGCCAGGCGACACCGATCTCGCGCACCGCGCGCGGGGCGGTCACCGTCAGTTCGACGACGCCCGGGCGCGGCACCGCGGGCGGTGGGAGCAGGGCCACTCCGAGACCCGCGGCCACGAGGCCGCGCAGGGTCTCGGCCTCCTCGCCCTCGAAGGCCACGCGCGGGGTGAAGCCCGCCTCCGCGCACAGCGCGTCGGTGATGCGGCGCAGACCGTAGCCGGGTTCCAGGGTCACGAAGGTCTCGTCCGCGGCCTCCGCCAGGCGGATGCGCTTGCGCGTGGCGAGGCGGTGGTCGTCGGGGACGACGAGCCGCAGGCGCTGCTCGTCGAGGCGGCGGGCGACCAGGTCCGGGGCGTCCGGGATCGGCGAGGTGAGACACAGGTCGAGTTCGCCGGCGCGCAGGCGCTCGATCATCGCCTCGCCGTAGTTCTGGACGAGCGTGAAGCGCACCCGGGGGTGGTCGACGCGGAAGGCGCGGATGAGCTCGGGCACCGTTTCCGAGCCCATGGTGTGCAGAAAGCCGAAGGCGACCTTGCCGCCGGAGGGGTCCGCGTCGGCCCGTACGGACTCCGCGGCCCGTTCGACCTCCGCGAGGGCCCGCTCCACGGACGTGAGGAAGGTGCGACCGGCCGCCGTCAGCGACACGGTCCGTCCCTTGCGCGTGAACAGCGCGACCCCCAGGTCCTGTTCGAGCCGGACCATCGCCCGCGAGAGCGTCGACTGCGGCACGGCCAGCTCCTGCGCCGCCCTGGTCACATGCTCGTGCCGGGCCACGCCCGCGAAATACGCGAGGCGCGGAGCGAGCAGCAGTCGCATGTCTTCTTCGTAACTGTTCAGTGACACGCGAGCCTGTGAGCTGTAGTCATGCGCCATGGGAACGATTAAAGCCGTTCCATGCATTGGACGCATCAAAAAGACGCACCTACCTTCGAGGTATGCCTTCCGCCAGTACCGGGGCGCCCACCACCGTGGGTGCCCTCACCTCGCCGTCCCCCGAGACCACCGACTCGCGCCTCGCCCCCGGCCTGCCCGGCTACCGCCGCATGAGCTTCGCGCTCTTCGCCGCGGGCGTCGCCACCTTCGCCCTCCTCTACTCCACGCAGGCGCTGCTGCCCGCCGTCTCCGCCGGCTTCGGTGTCACAGCGAGCGCGGCCAGCTGGACGGTCTCCGCGGCCACCGGCGCCCTGGCCCTGTGCGTCCTGCCGCTGAGCGCGCTCTCCGAGCGCTTCGGGCGGGTGCGGCTGATGACGGTGTCGCTGGTGGTCGCGACCGTGGTCGGACTGCTGGTGCCGCTCGCGCCCAGCCTGGAGTGGCTGGTCGCGCTGCGCGCGGTGCAGGGTGCGGCGCTGGCCGGGATCCCGGCATCGGCGATGGCGTATCTGGCGGAGGAGGTGCGGCCCAAGGCGCTGATCGCCGCGATCGGCCTGTTCGTCGCGGGCAACAGCATCGGCGGCATGAGCGGCCGGATCGTCACCGGCTGGGTCGCCCAGCTGTGGGGCTGGCGTGCGGCGCTCGCCGCGGTCGGCCTGATGGCCGTGGTCTGCACGGTCGCCTTCCGCCTCCTGCTTCCGAAGGCGCATCACTTCGTACCCGGTTCGCTGAACCCGAGCGCGCTGGCGAAGACCGTCCGCGGCCACCTCTCGGACCCGCTGCTGATGCGGCTGTACGGAATCGGCGCGCTCTTCATGACCGTGTTCGGCGCGGTCTACACGGTGATCGGGTACCGCCTCGTCGACGCCCCCTTCAACCTCCCCCAGGGCGTGGTCGGTTCGGTCTTCCTCGTCTATCTGGTCGGTACGGTTTCCTCCGCCGCGGCCGGCAAGCTGGTCGGCCGCATGGGCCGGCGCGGCGCGCTGTATCTCGCGGTCGGTACGACGGCGGCGGGCCTGCTGCTCTCCCTCTCGGACTCCCTGACCGCGGTCCTGCTCGGCCTGGTCCTCATCACCGCGGGCTTCTTCGCGGGCCACGCGGTCGCCTCCTCCGAGGTGAGCCGCACCGCGAAGACCGGCCGCGCCCAGGCGTCGGCGCTCTACCAGTCGGCGTACTACCTGGGCAGCAGCGCGGGCGGCACGCTCGGCGCGATCGCCTTCCACTCCGGCGGCTGGGCGGGCACGGTCCTGCTGGGGCTGCTCGCGGTCCTCGGCGTCGTGTCGATCACGCTGTTCGGGTCGTACGCGGCCCGTCTGAAGGAGCGTCGGCCCGTCCTGAGGACGGCGGCCGCCCACCGCTGAGGAAATCTCCGGAAATCCACGGCGACTTCCCTGCAACTCCGGCACCCCTGCGAGCGTCCAACGGTAGAGCAACCGCTCTGTGCGCTCAGGGGAGTTGGTGACCGTGGAACGTGCAAGGAGCAGAAGCAGCATACGGAGACGGGGCGGTGTCGCCCTCGGCATCACGGGGATGGTGGTGCCGCTGACGCTGGCGCTCGGCGCCGCCCCGGCGCAGGCCGCCTCGTGCAATTTGAGCACCGGCCCGTACCAGAAGCAGGTCGAGCAGTTCCTCGGCCTTCGTGTCGACGGAAGGCAGTCGTCGAGCGACTGCCTGGCGATCAAGGCGTTCCAGGCCAAGCACGGCATCACGCCGACGATGGGCTACGCCGGACCGATCACCTGGCGCACGATGAGCACGATGCTGGCGCAGCGGGCGGCGGGCACCACGCCCAACAAGGCCGGCAGGTGTCCGACCAACAAGGGGCGGATCGCCTGTGTGGACCTGACCCGACAGCTGAGCTGGATCCAGGACGGGTCGAAGCTGAAGTACGGGCCGGTGCCGGTGCGGACCGGTCGGGACGGGGCGGAGACCAGGACCGGCTCGAAGAGGATCTACTACCGCAGCCTCAACCACTGGTCGACGATCTACCGCGTGTGGATGCCGTACTCGCAGTTCTTCGACGGCGGGATCGCGTTCCACTCGGTCACCAAGTCGATGTACAACCCGCCCGGCTCGGGCGGCTGCGTCAACATGCGCCCGGCGGACGCCAAGGCGTACTGGAACCTGCTGAGGAACGGGGAGGACGTCTACGTCTACGGGCGCAAGCCCGGAACCTGACGTCATTGTCGGTCCCCTCCTGTAGCGTCCGAAGGGCTGGTGCCAAGGGCGACAGGGGTGGACCCGATGAGTGATCTGGCAACGACGCGGGATCTCGACTCCCGGCTGGAGAAGTACCGGACGGAGCTGACCGGCTACTGCTACCGCATGCTGGGTTCCGCCTTCGAAGCGGAGGACGCCGTCCAGGACACGATGGTCCGTGCCTGGAAGAGCTTCGAGAAGTTCGAGGGGAGATCGTCCCTGCGCTCGTGGCTGTACCGCATCGCGACGAACGTGTGCCTGGACATGCTGAACGCGGGCAATCGCAGGGCCCGCCCGATGGACCTGACCGCCGCGACACCGGTGGCGCAGGCCCAGCTCAACGCCCGTCCGGAGATCACCTGGCTGGAGCCGGTGCCGGACGGGCGCGTGCTGCCGTCGGTGGCCGATCCGGCCGACAGGACGGTCGAGCGGGAGACGATCCGGCTGGCGTTCGTCGCGGCACTGCAGCATCTGCCGCCCAAGCAGCGCGCCGTGCTCATCCTGCGTGAGGTGCTGGCCTGGAAGGCCGCCGAGGTCGCCGAGCTGCTGGGCACGTCGGTCGCCTCGGTCAACAGCGCGCTGCAGCGCGCCCGCGCCACCCTGGCCGAGTCCGAGCCCCGGGAGTCCGACCCCGCGGACCCGCTCGACGAGGAGCAGCAGCGGCTTCTGGAGCGCTATGTCGCGGCCTTCGAGGGGTACGACATGAAGGCGCTGACCGCGCTGCTCCACGAGGACGCGACGATGTCCATGCCGCCGTACGACCTGTGGCTGCGCGGTCATGACGACATCGTGGGCTGGATGCTCGGTGTCGGCGAGGTGTGCCGCGGCTCGAAGCTGGTCCCGACCGTGGCGAACGGCTCGCCGGCGTTCGCGCACTACCACCCGAGCCAGGACGGCGAAGGGTACGAGCCGTGGGCGCTGATCGTCCTGGAGATCTCGGGCGGCAGGATCGGCGGGATGGATTTCTTCCTGGACACCAAGCGCTGGTTCCCGCTGTTCGGCCTGCCCGACCGGCTCAGCCGCGAGGACTGAGCACCGGCGGGCGGTCCGGGTTCTGGCCCGGGTCGGAGTCGGGATCGGAGTCGGGGCCCGAGTCCGGGTCGGGGTCCTGGTCGTCGTCGCCGAGCCCGACGAAGTCGAGCAGTGCGAGGAGCTCGGGACCGGCGTTCCTCAGCCGCAGCCCGCGGCCGAGCCGACGCGCCGTGAGCCGCAGCCGGGCGATGGCGTCGACGGCCGTGAGGTCGGCGACGGTGAGGGCGCCGGCCTCGCAGATCACGTCACCGGCCGCCTCGGTGGCGGTGACGACCTGTGCCTGCAGATGCGCGCACAGCAGCGGCACATCGGCCGGGGAGACCCGGCCGATGAGCTCGAGAACGATCGGCTTCCGCGTGCTGTCCACGTGGAGAAGACCGGCGCCGTGCCCGGAACTCATCGGCCCGTCGCACCCGCCTCAGGCGATGCGCTCCAGCACGACCGGGCTCGCCTCGTACGCCGTGCCCGCCGGGGCGATGTCGTACGCGCCCTCCAGGGACTGCAGGGCGTAGTCGAACTTCTCCGGGGTGTCCGTGTGGAGCGTCAGCAGCGGGGCGCCCGCGGTGACGGTGTCGCCCGGCTTGGCGTGGAGTTCGATGCCCGCTCCCGCCTGGACCGGGTCCTCCTTGCGGGCGCGGCCCGCGCCGAGGCGCCAGGCGGCGACGCCGACGCCGTACGCGTCGAGGCGGGTGAGGACACCCGAGGACGGGGCCGTCACGACGTGCTGCTCGCGCGCGACCGGGAGCGCCGCGTCGGGGTCGCCGCCCTGGGCCGCGATCATGCGGCGCCAGACGTCCATGGCGGAACCGTCGGCGAGGGCCTTCGCCGGGTCCGCGTCCTTGATGCCGGCCGCGTCGAGCATCTCGCGGGCCAGCGCGAGGGTCAGCTCGACGACATCGGCAGGGCCGCCGCCCGCCAGCACCTCCACCGACTCGCGGACCTCGAGGGCGTTGCCCGCGGTGAGGCCGAGCGGGGTCGACATGTCGGTGAGCAGAGCGACGGTCTTCACTCCGTGGTCGGTGCCCAGGCCGACCATCGTGGAGGCGAGTTCCCGCGCGTCCTCGATGTTCTTCATGAAGGCGCCGGAGCCGACCTTGACGTCCAGGACCAGCGAGCCCGTGCCCTCGGCGATCTTCTTCGACATGATCGAGGAGGCGATCAGCGGGATGGCCTCGACGGTGCCGGTCACGTCGCGCAGCGCGTACAGCTTCTTGTCGGCCGGGGCCAGACCGTCACCCGCCGCGCAGATGACCGCGCCGGTCGTGTCGAGGACGTGCAGCATCTCCTCGTTGGACAGCAGCGCCCGCCAGCCGGGGATGGACTCCAGCTTGTCGAGGGTGCCGCCGGTGTGGCCGAGACCGCGGCCGCTCAGCTGCGGCACGGCCGCGCCGCACGCGGCCACGAGGGGCGCCAGCGGCAGGGTGATCTTGTCGCCGACGCCGCCGGTGGAGTGCTTGTCGGCGGTCGGGCGGGACAGCGACGAGAAGTCCATGCGCTCGCCGGACGCGATCATCGCGGCGGTCCAGCGGGCGATCTCGGCGCGGTTCATGCCGTTGAGCAGGATCGCCATCGCCAGCGCGGACATCTGCTCGTCGGCGACCTCGCCGCGGGTGTAGGCGTCGATGACCCAGTCGATCTGCTCGGGAGTGAGTTCGCCTCGGTCCCGCTTGGTGCGGATGACGGAGATGGCGTCCATGTGCTTCGGGGTCCTTCCGGTACGAACCAGGTGGTACGAAAGTGGCGCGGCCCCTCCGCCGGGAGCGGAGGGGCCGGTCTGTGCGCGGTGTCCTGGGCCCTGTCCTGGGGGTGTCTCCCCCTAGCCCAGTGTCCCGGGGCCGAGCTTCTCCGGGCCGAAGGCCTGGGGAAGCATGTCGGAGAGCCGCAGGATGCCCACCGCGGTCTCCAGCAGCAGGCCGGGCCCGCCGAACTCGTAGAGCAGCTGACGGCATCGCCCGCACGGCATCAGGACGTCGCCCTTGCCGTCGACGCAGATGAAGTGCGTGAGCCGGCCGCCGCCCGTGGCCTGCAGCTGCGAGACGAGACCGCACTCGGCGCACAGGGACAGCCCGTACGAGGCGTTCTCGACGTTGCAGCCGCTGACCGTGCGGCCGTCGTCGACGCGGGCCGCCGCGCCGACGGGGTAGCCCGAGTACGGGGCGTACGCACGGGACATCGCGTCCCGCGCCGCCTCGCGCAGGGTCTCCCAGACGGCGGAATCGGCGGCGCCGGCGGCCGGCTCGGACGTCACTTGCCCTGGCCCTTCTTGTACGGCAGGCCGTCGGCCTTGGGCATCCGCAGCCGCTGTGCCGACAGGGCGAGCACCAGCAGCGTCGTGACGTACGGCGCGGCGTCCACGAACTGGCTGGGCAGCGCGTCGGTCAGCGAGTACCAGGCGAACAGCAGGGCGGAGACGCCCAGGGAGATTCCGGCCTGCCAGTGCTTCTTCTTGTACAGCTGCCAGGCGAAGGCGAGCACCAGCAGGATCGCCAGCAGCAGGAGCATGGCGTGGACGTTCTCGGCGCCGCCGCGCAGCTTGAGGCTGTCGGTGAAGCCGAAGAGCCCGGCGCCGAGCGCGAGGCCGCCCGGCATCCAGTTGCCGAAGATCATCGCGGCGAGGCCGATGTAGCCGCGGCCGCCGGTCTGGCCCTCCTGGTAGATGCCGGTGGAGACGATGACGAGGAAGGCGCCCGCGAGTCCGGCGAGACCGCCGGAGACGATCACGGCGATGTACTTGTACTTGTAGACGTTGACGCCGAGGGACTCGGCGGCGACGGGGTTCTCACCGCAGGACCGCAGCCGCAGGCCGAAGCCGGTGCGCCACAGGATCCACCAGGTGGCGGGGACGAGCAGCAGCGCGACGACGGTGAGCACCGACAGGTTGGTGACCAGACCGCCGAGCACGCCCGCGAGGTCGGAGACGAAGAACCAGTGCTTGCCCTGGATGTCGGCCAGTCCGTCCGACAGACCGGGGATGGTGATGTCGGCGATCCGCTCGATGCGCGGGGACTGCTTGGAGGAGCCGCCCGGGGCCTCGGCGAAGGTGAAGTTCGACAGGTAGCGGGTGGCGCCGACGGCGAGGATGTTGATCGCCACACCGGAGACGATGTGGTTGACGTTGAACGTCACCGTCATGATCGCGTGCAGCAGGCCACCGAGCGCGCCGCCGACGATGCCCAGCAGGACGCCGGTCCACGGGCCCCACTGGTAGCCCGCCCAGGCACCGAACCAGGTGCCCATGATCATCATGCCTTCGAGGCCGATGTTGACGACGCCCGCGCGCTCGGCCCACAGACCGCCGAGACCGGCGAGACCGATCGGCACGGCCAGCTGGAGCGCGCCGGAGACCTGGCCGACGGAGGTGAGATCGTTCGCCCCGCTGATGACACGCACCAGCGAGAACAGCGCCAGACCGCCCGCAATGATGAGCAGGATCATGGGCACGGACAGGGTGCGACGGGCGCGCTTGATGGGCGCCGCGCCGGCCGGGACGGCCGTGGTGGTCGTCACGCGGCCACCTCCTTACGGTTCTTGCGAGCCTGGGCGGCGAGCTCCTCGCCGACCTTCTGCTGCTGGCGACGGAGCCCGTACTGGCGGACGAGTTCGTAGGACACGACGACCGAGATCACGATCAGGCCCTGCATGATCGTGGCGATCTCCTTCTCGTAGCCGAACTGGTCCAGGTCGGCCGAGGTCTTCTCCAGGAAGGAGATGAGCAGCGCGGCGAAGAAGATCCCGATCGGGTTGTTGCGGCCGAGCAGGGCGATGGTGATGCCCGTGAAGCCGACACCGGCCGGGAAGCTCAGGCTGTACGTGTGGGTCTGACCCAGCAGCAGCGGCAGACCGGTCAGACCCGCGACCGCGCCGGAGATCAGCATGGCGGTGAGGACCATCTTCTTGGAGTCGACACCGCTCGCCTGGGCGGCGGACTCGCTGGCGCCGGTGGCGCGCAGGTCGAAGCCGAAGCGGGTGCGGTTCAGCACGAACCAGTACACGATGCCCAGCGCGAAGGCGACGAAGGTGAAGCCGTAGATCGAGCCGCCCTCGAGCTCCACGCCCGGGACCCAGCCCGACTCCGCGATCTCACCCGTGGTCAGGTCGTTGGAGCCCGGCAGCTGCACACCGAGGTTGGCGGGCAGGATCATCCAGGCGATCAGGCTGGTGGCGATGGCGTTCAGCATGATCGTGGAGACGACCTCGCTGACCCCGCGGGTGGTCTTCAGGATGCCCGCGATACCGGCCCACATGGCGCCGACCAGCATGGCGACAACCACGATCAGCAGGATGTGGAGCGGTCCCGGCAGCTCGACGGTGGCACCGACGACGGCGGCGAGCATCACCGCGAGGCGGTACTGGCCGTCCACACCGATGTTGAACAGGTTCATCCGGAAGCCGATGGCAACGGCGAGCGCGGCGAGGTAGTACGTACCGGTCTGATTGATGATCAGCACCTGTACGTCGGTGAACTCGGCGCTGTCGAACATCAGCTGGTACGGCTCGATCGGATTGCGGTCCGAAGCGAGCAGCACGACCGACGTGAGCAGGAAGGCCACGACCAGGGCGAGCGCCGGGCCGGCCAGGCCCAGGATCAGCCGGTCCTTGTCGAATTTCTTCATCGGCCCTCACCGTTCTCAGGGTGCTCGTCGTGCTCAAGGTGGCCGGTGGCGGCGCCGGTCATGGCCGAGCCCAGCTCCTCCGGGGTGATCGCGGCGGGGTCGGCGTCCGCGACCAGCCGGCCGCGGTACATCACCCGCAGGGTGTCGGAGAGCCCGATGAGCTCGTCCAGGTCGGCGGAGATCAGCAGCACCGCCAGGCCTTCGCGCCGTGCCTCGCGGATCTGGTCCCAGATCTGCGCCTGCGCGCCGACGTCCACGCCGCGGGTGGGGTGGGCGGCGATGAGCAGCTTGGGCGCGTGGCTCATCTCGCGGCCGACGATCAGCTTCTGCTGGTTGCCGCCGGAGAGGGAGGCCGCGGTGACCTCGATGCCGGGGGTGCGGACGTCGTACTCGCGGACGATCCGTTCGGTGTCCTTGCGGGCGGCCTTGAGGTCGAGGAGGCCGCGCTTGCTGTTGGGGCGCTCGGTGACATGGCCGAGGATGCGGTTCTCCCAGAGCGGGGACTCCAGGAGCAGACCGTGCCGGTGGCGGTCCTCGGGGATGTAGCCGATGCCGTCCTCGCGGCGCTTGCGCGTGGGCGCGTGCGAGATGTCGGTGCCGTCGAGGGTGATCACACCGCCGTCGGGGTCGCGAATGCCCATCAGGGCCTCGATGAGCTCCGTCTGGCCGTTGCCCTCGACGCCGGCGATGCCCATGACCTCACCCTTGTGGATGGTGAAGCTGATGCCCGCGAGGACCTCGCGAATGACGCCGTCGGGGTCGGTCGCGGTCAGCCGCAGGTTGCCCACGTCGAGCATCGGCACCTCGGTGACGGTCGACTCGCGGGTCTCCGGCGAGGGCAGCTCGCTGCCGACCATCAGCTCGGCGAGCTGCTTCGGCGTGGTGGTGCGCGGGTCGGCGGTGCCCACCGTCGTACCGCGGCGGATGACCGTGATGTCGTCGGCGACCGTCAGGACCTCGCCCAGCTTGTGGGAGATGAAGATGACGGTGAGGCCCTCGGCCTTGAGCTCGCGCAGGTTGTCGAAGAGCGCGTCGACCTCCTGCGGGACGAGCACGGCGGTCGGCTCGTCGAGGATGAGGGTCCGGGCGCCGCGGTAGAGGACCTTGAGGATCTCCACGCGCTGGCGGTCGGCGACGCCGAGCTGCTCGACCAGGACGTCGGGGCGGATGTTCAGCCCGTACGCGTCCGAGATCTCTTTGATCTTCTTCCGGGCCCTCGCGCCGATGCCGTACAGCTTCTCGCCGCCGAGAACGACGTTCTCCAGCACCGTGAGGTTGTCGGCCAGCATGAAGTGCTGGTGGACCATGCCGATGCCGGTGGCGATGGCGTCGGCCGGGCTGTGGAAGCTGACCTGTGCGCCGTCGATGGTGATGGTGCCCTCGTCCGGCTTCTGCATGCCGTAGAGGATCTTCATCAGGGTCGACTTACCGGCACCGTTCTCACCGACGAGGGCGTGCACGGTGCCCTTGCGGATGGTGATGTCGATGTCGTGGTTGGCGACGACGCCGGGGAAGCGCTTGGTGATGCCGCGCAGTTCTACGGCAGCAGCCGGCGGCGATGACGGACTGGACGCGTTGATGACGCACTCTCCTTGGCGGGAAAGGAGCGAGGGCAGGGCAGGGGGCTGTCGCGGCGGCAGGGGGGTGGGGCGAAGTTATCGCGCCAGGCAGGGTTCTACGCGCGTAGCGATGCCGAATAGCAAAAACCGATGGCCAGAACCCGGTCCGGGGTCCGGAGGGGCGGCTCTCGCCGCTCTCTCCGGACCCGCGGACCGCTGGTCCGGCCGCTCGGTTACGGAGCGGTCTTGACCGTGATCTTGCCGGCGATGATCTCGGCCTTGGCCTTGTCGACCGCGGCGATGACATCGGTCATCTTGGTGAAGGCCGGGTTGGAGGTGGCCAGGCCCACGCCGTTCTTGTCGAGGCCGTAGCGGATCTCACCGGACTGCGGCTTGCCGTCCTTGACCGACTTGATCAGGTTGTAGACCGCGCCCGTGACGTCCTTGGTCACCGAGGTGAGGATGGACTCCTTGTACTGGGCGAGACCCGACTGGTTGTACTGGTCGGAGTCGACGCCGATGGCCCACTTCTTCGCCTTGGCGGCGGCCTCGATGGAGCCCGAGCCGGCGAGGCCGGCGGCGGCGTAGATCACGTCGGCGCCCGCGTCGATCTGGCCCTGCGCGGCGGCCTTGCCCAGGTCGGGCTTGGAGAAGCCACCGAAGTCCGGCGGCTGCGTCAGGTACTGGACCTTGACGTTGACGTTCTTGTTGGTGTCCTTGACGCCCTGGACGAAGCCCGCCTCGAACTTCTTGATCAGCGGGGTCTCGACGCCGCCGATGAAGCCGACGGTGTTGGACTTGGTCACCTTGGCGGCGGCGACGCCGGCCAGGTAGGAGCCCTGCTCCTCGTTGAAGACCAGGTTGGCGATGTTCTTGCCGGTCTTCGAGGTGTCGTCGATGAGCCCGAAGGTGGTCTTCGGGAACTTCGGCGCGACCTCGGCGATGGCCGGGGCGTAGGCGAAGCCGACACCGATCACCGGGTTGTTGCCGGCGCGGGCCAGAGAGGTGAGGCGCTGGACCTTGTCCGGGTCGCCCTCGCCCTCGCTGGGCTCGGCCTCGGTGCCCTTGACACCGAGCTCCTTCTCGGCCTTCGCCAGGCCGGCGTAGGCGGCGTCGTTGAACGACTGGTCGCCGCGGCCACCGATGTCGTAGGCGAGGGCGGCCTTGGTGCCGCTGTCCGAGCCAGCCTCGGACGACGTCTTGCCGCCACACGCGGTGGCGGACAGTGCGAGAGCCGCGGACGCGATGCCCACGGTGGCGATCCTGGTGATCCGGCGCACTGGGAGGCTCCTTCTAAACCTGACCGAAAGCGCCACTTCCGGCGCTGGGTTCGCGGCGATCGTAACGCGCGTAGATGTCAGGTAAAGACGAGTTCGACAGCCGTTATCGGATCGACGCGTAGGGCGAACGAACGGTGAACTGTCCGATTACGAACGGTGGCGATCGGGCCCCACGAACGCCCTTCGAGCACTACGAACGGTGACCACGATGCACCTACGAGCGGTGAGCGTCGAGCAGGGCCGCCGCAGTGAACAGCTCCACCCCCACCCGGATCGCCTCCTCGTCCACATCGAAGTCGCCGCGGTGCAGATCGAGCCTCGCACCCGACCCCGGAGGCCGCACCCCGAGCCGTGCCATCGCGCCCGGGACGTGCTCCAGGTACCAGGAGAAGTCCTCGCCGCCGAGGCTCTGCTCGGTGTCCTCGATCGCGTCCGTTCCGCGGCGGGCGGCGTGGGCGTCGTGCAGGAGCTCGGTCATGGCGGGGTCGTTGACGACGGGCGGGACCCCGCGGACGTAGTTGATCTGCGACTTGGCGCGGTGGAGGGTGGCGACCTCGTCGATCGCGGCGTGCACCAGGTCGGGCGCCTCGCGCCAGGCGTGCAGGTCCAGGCAGCGGACGGTGCCGGAGAGCTCGGCGTGCTGCGGGATGACGTTGCAGGCGTGGCCGGACTCGATACGGCCCCAGGTGACGGCGAGCCCGGCGCGGGCGTCGACGCGGCGGGAGAGCACGGCCGGGACCTCGGTGACGATCTTGGCGGCCGCGGTGACCAGATCGGTGGTGAGGTGGGGGCGGGCGGTGTGGCCGCCGGGCCCGTCGAGGGTGACCTCGAGCCGGTCGCAGGCCGAGGTGATGGCGCCGGCGCGCAGCCCGATCCGGCCCGCGTCGACCCGGGGGTCGCAGTGCACCGCGATGATCCGGCCCACTCCGGTCAGGACGCCGGACTCGATCGCGTCGGCGGCGCCGCCGGGCAGCACCTCCTCGGCGGGCTGGAAGATCAGCCGCACGGCGTTCGGCAGCAGACCCTGCCGGTCGAGCTCGGCGAGCACCAGCCCGGCGCCGAGCACGGTGGTGGTGTGGACGTCGTGGCCGCAGGCATGGGCGCGGTCGGGCACGGTCGAGCGGTACGGCACGCCCGTCTTCGTGTCCGGGATGGGGAGGGCGTCGATGTCGGCGCGGATCGCGAGCATGGGACGCGCCCCGTCCCAGGTGCCGATGTCGCAGATGAGCCCGGTGCCGGTGGCGAGCACCTGGGGGTGCAGCCCCGCGGCCTCCAGCCGGGCCTTGAGCGCGGCGGTGGTACGGAACTCCTGATTGCCGAGCTCGGGGTGCATGTGCAGGTCCCGGCGGAAGGTGATCAGTTCCGTGCGCAGGGAATCGGACAGCGTGCCGGGCAGTTCGGCTGCGCCGCTGAGGTCGGCGTCGGGCTCGCGGGACATCAACTGGTTCACCCGTTGAAGAGTAGGCCCCTTTAAGCCCCAACTAACTCGAGATCAACAAAAGTTCAGCCCGTTAGGGGAAAGAAAATCGTCTGACAACGCATAGCTGTGCGTAGGTGTGGGTAAGCTCACGCGATCGCGCCCACGATGTGGACACACCCGGCCACGGCCAGGGCCCCGCCCGCGTGAGATCCCGTCACACGGGGGCAGCGATCCGGTGGACGTCCCGGGCCGTGCCGGTCACCCCCGCCAGGAAACCCTGCGCCCGAGGTGATGCGGTGTCCTTGAGCCATTCGGGCGAGATGTCACAGACCGCGACCCTGACCCCCGTCCCCGCGAGGGCGAGCGGCAGGGTGTGCACGACGGTCGACGGAAAACTGAGCACGGTACGTCCGATCGGGCCACGCCTGGCGATCAGCTCCAGCGGAAGATCGGGCCTGACGATCTCCAGACCGGTGCGGCGGGCGAGCCGGTGCAGCTTCTCCGGGCTCTCGCGGCGGTGTGCGAAGTAGCGGGTCGCGCCGTGCTCACCGGCGAGCGCGGCGACCGCCTCCTCGTACTGCTCCGGGTCGACCACGCCCGTCTCGACCAGGGAGGTGCCGACCAGGTCGGCGCCCCGGGTGAGACGCGGCGGACCGAAACGGGAGCGGGTCCACGCGAAGGTGTTGGCGGTGACCGTGATCCCGGCCGGAGGTTCCACGGGCATCGAAGTGAAGACCTCGACCTCACGGGACGCCGAGGGCGAGAGCCGGCGGCGCGCGGCGGCGGAGACCGGCGCGAGCACGAGCTCGCGCGGTCCCCGCCGTCCGCGCCGGTGCCAGCGCACCAGGCGCTCGCCCCGGGCCACCTGGGAGACGTACTCCATGGTGGCGGTGCCGTCGTCGACGACCGTGAGGTCCTTCGTCCCGACCAGGGTCAGCAGCAGCTGCACATAGCGGGAGAACGGGTCGCCTATGACTATCCTCCGCGACCTGCGCAGCAGCGGAGCCAGCTCCCGGATCGTCCGCAGGGGCGCGCCCTTGCGGCCGCGCGCCTCCTGCCAGCGGACCGTGAAGCCTTCGTCGCGGGCGAGCTCGGCCATGCGGCGCAGCTGACCGCGCGACATGGGGTCGGTGGGCGACAGGACGACGACGGTGAGATCCCGTGCCGCCGCTGCCGCTCCACCCGTGGCCGGGGCGCCCGGCTGTGCCGGAACCCCCGGCAGCGTGCCGGCCGTGGTGCCGGTCCGCGTGCTGTGTGCCCACTCCAGGACGTTCAGCAGCTGGACCGGGCTCTCGACGAAGGCGAGGTCCATGGTCGTCAGACCGCGACCGCTTCGGCCTGCTCGGCCTCGGCATCGGCCTCGACGACGACGCCCGCGACGCGGCGGAGCTTCTTCATCGGGGCGAGCTCGGACTCGTACACCTTCTTGACGCCGTCACCGAGGGCGGTCTCGATGGTGCGGATGTCGCGGACGAGGCGCTGCAGACCGCCGGGCTCGACGGAGGCGGCCTGGTCGGAGCCCCACATGGCGCGGTCGAGGGTGATGTGGCGCTCGACGAACGCGGCGCCGAGGGCGACGGCGGCGAGCGTGGTCTGCAGGCCGGTCTCGTGGCCGGAGTAGCCGATCGGGACGTTCGGGTACTCCTGCATCAGGGTGTTGATCACGCGCAGGTTGAGCTCCTCGGCCTTGGCCGGGTAGGTCGACGTGGCGTGGCAGAGCAGGATGTTGTCGCTGCCGAGGACCTCGACGGCGTGCCGGATCTGCTTCGGCGTCGACATACCGGTGGAGAGGATGACCGTCTTGCCGGTGGCGCGCAGGGCGCGCAGCAGCTCGTCGTCCGTGAGGGACGCGGAGGCGACCTTGTGGGCCGGGACGTCGAACTTCTCGAGGAAGGCGACGGCCTCGGTGTCCCACGGCGACGCGAACCAGTCGATGCCGCGCTTCTTGCAGTGCTCGTCGATCTGGCGGTACTCGTCCTCGCCGAACTCCACGCGGTGGCGGTAGTCGATGTAGGTCATCCGGCCCCAGGGCGTGTCGCGCTCGATGTCCCACTGGTCGCGGGGGGTGCAGATCTCCGGGGTGCGCTTCTGGAACTTGACCGCGTCACAGCCCGCGTCGGCCGCGGCGTCGATCAGCGCGAACGCGTTGTTCAGGTCGCCGTTGTGGTTGATGCCGATCTCGCCGGTGACGTAGACGGGGTGGCCGGGGCCCGCGGTCTTGCTGCCGAGGGTGCGCAGACGGGAGTTCATGAGGGGTTCCTTACGGGGTGGTGACAGGGGACGGGGTGTTGAGGGTGGGACCGAGGAGCCAGGTGGCGATCTCACGGATCGCGCCGGCGCCACCCGGGGTGGTGGTGACGGCGCGGGCGGCGGCACGCACGGAGTCGTGCGCGCTCGCGACGGCTACGGGCCAGCCGACGAGCCCGAAACAGGGAAGGTCGTTGACGTCGTTTCCGGCGTAGAGGACCCGCTCGGGCGCGACCGCCTGCTCCTCGCACCACTCCTTGAGGGCGAGGTCCTTGCGGTCGATGCCGTGCAGAACGGGGATGGCGAGTTTCCGGGCGCGCGCCGCGACCACGGGGTTCTGCTCGGTGGAGAGGATGAGCAGCTTCAGACCGGCGCGGCGCAGTGCTGCGATGCCGAGTCCGTCTCCGCGGTGCACGGCGACGAGTTCACGGCCGTCGGAGTCGATGAGGACACGGTCGTCGGTCTGCGTGCCGTCGAAGTCGAGGACGACGGCGTCGACGTCCGCCCGGGTGGGCAGGGGCGTGGGATCGAGCAGCGGCGCGAGCGCCCGGGCGCGGGCCAGGTCGTGCGGGTCGTCGATCTCCAGTACCCGCGCGGGGTCGGTCTCGACGAGCGCGGTCCGGCCGAAGAACCGGTGCCCGTGCGTCCGGAAGCCCCTGGCCTCCATGGCGTACGCGGCGCCGGTCTCCAGGAAGTCTTCCGGCCGGTCCTGGCGGCGGGGCCGGTAGGACTTGTCGTGGTTGACGCCCTGGCCGTCCTCCACCGTGGCCGCTGCGTCCTCGTCGGCGGCGCGCGGCTGGGCCGGGATCGCGGCGAGCGCGGGGACACGGCGCCAGACGAAGGCATGGAAGGGGGCCACCGTGACCGCCGTGTCCGCGCCGTCCTCGACGACCGCCGATGCGACACCGTCGATGTCGTCGCTGGTCAGGAACGGGCTCGTGCACTGGACGAGGAGGACCACGTCGGCCGGGGCGCCGTGGATCGCCTCGTGGGCGTCCATCGCGTGGAGGACCGCGGACTCGCTGGTCGCGGTGTCGCCCGCAATGGCCGGCGGACGCTGGACACAGTGCACTCTGTCGGCTTCGCCGAGGGCGGCGCCCGCGGCGCGGGCCGCGTCCGCGATCGCGGCGTCGTCGGTGGAGACCAGGACGTGCGTCACGAGGCTCGCGCCGAGGCAGGCGCGAACGGCGCGGGCGACGAGCGGGATGCCGCCGACCTGGGCCAGGTTCTTCGCGGGGACGCCCTTGGAGCCGCCGCGGGCTGGGATCACGGCGAGGACGGTGGACATGGAGGAGAGCTCCTTAGGCTGGATCACAGGGCGCCCATGCGGCGGATGACAGGGGCGACGCGCTGCACGCCGTGGCGGTACGCGCCGCGCGCCGCCCCCCGCACCGCGTCGCGCGCGATTCGGCGCAGACCGGTGGGCTCGGTCACCGCGGCCGCGCCGGGCAGCGGGGTGCCGTCGACGGCGAGGTGGTGGCGGGCGAGGATGCCGGGCAGATAGCCGGGCGCGGTGGCCGCCGTGTAGTACGGGGCGACCGGGGGGAGTTCGGGACGGCCGAGCAGTTCGGTGACGCGCTTGCGCGCCTCGTCGAAGGCGGTCTCGTACGTACCGTCGGCGGCGACGCCCTGACGGGCCAGCCATTCCTCGTCCGGCTGCGGCCGGTGGCCGCCGTCGAGGGCGTCCCAGGAGGTGAGCAGCCCGGACCCGAGGAAGTGGTGGTTCCCGAGTGCTTCGCGCACCCCGAGGTCGGACAGCACGGCCGTCGGGATACGGCGGTGCAGCGCCTCGAGCGCGGCCGTAGACGAGACGGTGACCAGCAGGTCGGTGCGGTCGAGGACTTCGCCCATGTGCCCGTACACCAGGCTGAAGTTGGGCGGCAGCCCGCCGGGGAGCCTGTCCGCCAGCTTCTGGTACGGCAGCTCCTCCAGGTGCGTGGTGTGCTCACCCGGCTTGGAGCGCAGCTTCAGCAGGACCTCGCGGTCCGGGTGGAGCCGGGCGTGCTCGACGAGCCTGCGCAGCAGATACGTACGGTCGGCGCGGCTCTCCGGCACGGACGGCTGTGCCGCGAAGACAACGGTGTCGCGGCCGTCCTCGCGTGTGTACGGCGCACCGCCGAGGAACGGCAGCGCCGCCTCGGTCACCGCGGACGCGTCGGCGCCGACGCCCTCGTACACCGCGCGGAAACGGTCCGCGTCGTGGCGCGAGTTGGCGAGCACGATGTCCGCGCCGTGGCGCAGCAGCAGGCCGTCGGCGAGCTTCTCGTAGACCACCCCGACGTAGCCGGTGACCAGCACCGGCCGGCGCGGCAGCCGCAGCGCGGCCAGTCCGTTCAGCATCGCCTGCACGGCGCCGCCGACGAGGGCGAGGACGACGATGTCGTACCCCTCGTCGCGTATCGCGCGGAGGAACTCGGCGCCGGTCACTTCGCGCAGGTCGTCCGCCGTGACCCCGACCTCGGCGAGCTGGCGGGCGGTGGGAGTGGCACGGCCGCGCAGAAGGAATCCGGTGAGGGCTATGCCCTGGACGGAGTCTTCCGCGGGGTCCGGCGCGGTGATCCGGCGCGCGGTGAGCGCACCCCACTTCCACCGGGTGTCGGAGTCGGCGAGCACGGCTACGCGCAGCGCCTTGCTGGTACTGGATGGCACGTCGAAGACGCTAGAAAGGCATTCCGGTCGGCAGCCCAACTGGGCAGCAACAAATGGTTAACAGCACGTCGACGAATCGCGAAATGGCCTGTCAAACGCACTGGTTAACAATTCTGCCGCACCTTGTTCACCCACCGTCTTTCCTGGCGTCAGAGTGGATGACGGGCCGGCACTTAGTGTCCGGTGGGTGGTCAAGCTCTCCGTCATCGTGCCGTTCTACAACGTCCAGTCATATGCGCCCGACACTCTCAGAAGCCTGCGCGCGAACGCGCGCGAGGACTTCGAATTCCTGCTCGTCGACGACTGTTCGACGGACGGGACGCCCGAGATCCTCGAGCGCGCCGAACGTGAGGTTCCGGGAACGGTCCTGATCAGACACGAGAACAACGGTGGGCTGGCCACGGCCCGGAACACCGGCCTGGACGCGGCACGCGGCGAGTACATCACCTTCCTCGACGGCGACGACTGGCTGGCGCCCGGCTACTACGAGCAGCTGCTCGCCGCGATCGAGGAGCTCGGCGTCGACTTCGTCCGCACGGACCACGTCCAGTGCACGGGCCGCGACCGCAAGGTGTTCCGGGTGCCGGTGGGCCGCCGCGGCGAGGTGCTGCGGCCGCGCGACGCGATCCTGCCGGCCGACCGCACGACCTCCGTCGACTACCCGATGGCGTGGGCCGGCATCTACCGGCGTGAGCTGCTCGACCGCGGGCTGCTGCACTTCACGGACGGGCTGCGGACGGCCGAGGACCGGCCGTGGATCTGGCGGCTGCACCGCGAGACGGAGTCCTTCGCCGCGGTGGGTCTGCTCGGGATCTTCTACCGGCGCGGCGTCGCATCGTCACTGACCCAGATCGGCGACGTCCGGCAGCTCGATTTCATCCGGGCTTTCGACGAGGTGCTCGAGCAGACGGCAAACGATCCGGATAACGAACGGCTCCTTCCGAAAGCCGTACGAACATATTGCGCCCTTATTTCCCATCACCTGGGATCAATGGAGAGGTTCGAACCGGCCGTGGCCCGGAAATTGCGTTCGATGAGTGCGGCCGCGCTGCGGCGGATGCCGCAGGACATTCTGAAGGACGCGCTCGGCTCGATGGACGCCGAGCGGGCGTCCCGGCTGCGCCGGGTGCGCCGCAGGGCCCTGGGCGTACCGATACCGGCCCCGGCCGGCGCCGCTTCCACTGCCACTTCCGCTTCCGCGGGGGCGGCCGCCTGATGGGTACGACGCGCACCACCCAGATCTTCTTCGCCTCCACGCTGTACGGCGCCACGACTCTCGCGGCCGCGCTCGACAGCGGCTGCTTCGAGCCCGCCGACCGGCGGCTGCTGCTGGTAAGCAACAACGCGCCGGTCCCGGAGACGACGGCCTCGCTCGACGAGATGCCGGGCTTCGAGCGGCTGCGCGGGCGGTTCGACGAGGTGCTGTCGTGGAACGAGGCGATCGAGCCGTTCCACCCCAGCGGCTGGACTCCGCGGCCGGACGACGTCCCGATGTGGGAGCGGTATCTGCGGGTGCTGTGGGGGCTCGGGGACGACCGGATCGAGCTGGCCCTCGAGTCCATCCAGGTCAGCCCGGCGCTGGCGATCGCCCAGCTCTTCCCGGACGCGCGGCTCGATGTGTACGCGGACGGGCTGATGAGCTACGGCCCGACCCGAAACAAGATCGACCCGCTGGTCGGCGAGCGGGTGCGGCGGCTGCTCCACCTGGACCTGGTGCCGGGGCTGAAGCCGCTGCTGCTGGCGGAGTTCGGCGCGGAGCCGCGGCTGGTGCCGGTGGAGGCGTTCACGAAGGTCGTCGAGGAACTGGCCGAGGACGCGGCAGAGTTGGCCCTGCCGGGCGGGCCCGCCGATACCGTGCCCACCGACGAGCCCCCGGCCCTGCTGCTCGGGCAGTACCTCGCGGCGCTGGACATCCTCACGGCCGACGAGGAGGAGACGCTGCACCTGCGCATGGTGCGGGGCGCGGTCGCGCTCGGCCACCGGCGTCTCGTCTTCAAGCCGCACCCGGTGGCCCCGGCCGCGTGGTCGCGGGCGCTGGAGCGGGAGGCGGAGCGGCTGGGCGCGGAACTGACCGTGCTGGAGGAGCCGTTGCTGGCCGAGGTGCTGTACCAGGAGGTCAGGCCGGGGCTCGTGGTGGGCTGTTTCTCGACGGCGCTGCTGACGGCGAGCACGTTCTACGGCATCCCGGTCGCGAAGATCGGCACCGAGCCGCTGCTCGACCGGCTCACGCCGTACCAGAACAGCAACCGTGTGCCGCTCACGATCGTCGACGCGCTGCTGCCCGATCTGGAGGAGGGCAGGTCAGGTGCGCCCGGGCCGGCGGACGAGGAGCTGTCCGGGCTGGTACGGGCGGTGGGCTTCGCGATGCAGCCGCAGATCCGGTCCGATCTGCGCACAGCGGCCGAGACCTATCTGGCCGCCCATCTGTCGCCCCGCACCTGGCGCTACTTCAAGCGCCGCCGCCTGACGGTCCTGGGGCTTCCGGGGGGCATCCCGGTGCCCCGGAACGCGGCGGTGCGGCGGGTGGCGCGTCGGGTGCGGCGGCTGAAGCGGGCGGCGTTGGGTTAGGGCGTTTCCCTTCCCCACCCCGCCCCTTCCCGAAACTGGGGGCTTCGCCCCCAGCCCCGTCTCGGGGCTCCGCCCCGAACCCCGCACCTCGAACTCCCCCTACACCCTGCGGGCGTGGCGAACACCCCTGGCAGGGCTCATTCCGGACCCGCCCGGCGGCACCGGCGCATTTCAAGCCCGTCCGGCGCTTGAGGACGCACGCCCCGACCCCCGCCGGGCGTTACCGGGCACACCCCCCAAGCCCGTCCGGCGCTTGAGGACGGACACCCGGCTCCCGCCCGTACCGGGCACACCCCAAGCCCGTCCGGCGCTTGAGGACAGACACCCGGCCCACCGAACGGTGCCGGGCCGGGCTCGGCCGGCGCGTGCCGGGGGGCAGGGGGCTAGCCCCCTGAAGAAAGCAGCACCGCACCCACCCCCGCGACCACCGCCGCCAGCCCCGCCTCGAAGCCGGCGTCGTGGTGTGCGAAGAGCTCGAAGCCGGCTTGCGCCGCCAGCGGATGGTCCGCCAGCCGCTCGGCGCGGGCCTGTAGGTCGTAGCCCTCCGCCCCCGCTCCCGCCTCCGCCGCCGGATCGGGGCCCATCGCCTGTTCCTCGATGACGTAGCCGATCGTGTAGCTGTACGCGGTGAGCCAGGCACGCGCCGCCCCGGCCGGAGTGAAGCCGGCGTCGACGAGCACCCGCAGGTGGGCCTCCATCGGGCCGGCGTAGCTGGTGTCCGTGAAGTGCGTACCGCTGTAGACCTTGGCGCCGTCCCGGTAGCGCAGCAGATGCGCCCGTAGGCCGCGCATCGCTCCGGCGAGCCCTTCGCGCCAGTCCGCGGGGGGCTCGTCCGGCATGTCCGCGTTCATGCGGCGGAGCATCTCCGTCGCCATCTCGTCGAGCAGCGCCTGCTTGTCCTTGAAGTGCCAGTAGAGCGCCGGCGCCTTGACGTCGAGCTCCTTGGCGATGGCGCGCAGCGTCAGCCCGTCCAGACCCACTTCGTTCAGCAGGCGCAGGGCGGCCTCGGCGACCCGGGCGCGGTCGATCTTCGTTGGTCCCACCTTGACAGTTTAACGCCGTTAAGGGCATGCTCTCGCCCATGGCACTTAACACCGTTAAGGAAGCGGACGTACTCATCGTCGGCGCCGGCCCCACCGGGCTCACGCTCGCCGTCGACCTGGCCAGGCGCGGGATCACTGCACTCTTCGTCGAGAAGGCGGACGGACTGTTCCCGGGCTCGCGGGGCAAGGGCATCCAGCCCCGCACCATGGAGGTCTTCGACGACCTCGGCGTCGTGGGCGCGGTACGGGACGCGGGCGGGCCCGCCCCGGTCGGGATGGTCTGGCAGGACGGCGAACGGCTGGGCGAGCATGTGATGTTCGAGCCGGTCGAGCCGTCGGAGGCCGAGCCGTACAGCGGCCCGTGGCTGCTCCCCCAGTGGCGTACGCAGGAGATCCTTTACGCCCGCCTCTCCGAGCTGGGCGGAAGCGTCACCTTCGGCGCCGCGCTCACCGGGCTCGCCCAGGACGCCGAGCGGGTGACCGCCGGGCTGTCGGACGGCACCACCGTCCTCGCCCGGTACGTGGTCGCGGCCGACGGCGGCCGCTCCACGGTGCGGGGGCTGCTCGGCATCGGCATGACCGGCGAGACGATCGACCCGAAGCCGATGCTGGTCGCCGACGTCCGTATCCCGGCGCTGGACCGGGACAACTGGCATCTGTTCCCGCCGGCCGGCGACCAGGGTTTTCTCTCCGTGGCGCCGCTGCCGGGCCACGAGGAGTTCCAGCTCGTCGCCCAGTTCGCCGACCACGACACCCCCGACACCTCGCCCGCCGGGGTACGGGCCGTCGTCGCCGCCCGCTCCCATCTGACGGCGGACCAGGTCACCGACGTGCGCTGGGCATCCGACTTCCGGCCGCGCGCCGCCCTCGCCGACCGGTTCCGTGAGGGGCGCGTCTTCCTCGCCGGGGACGCCGCCCACATCCACTCCCCCGCCGGCGGCCAGGGCCTCAACACCAGCGTCCAGGACGCCTACAACCTTGGCTGGAAGCTCGGCCAGGTGCTGCGCCACGGCGCACCGCCCGCGCTCCTCGACACGTACGAGGAGGAACGGCGGCCCGTCGCCGCGGACATGCTGGGCCTGTCCACGCGGGTGCATCGCGGCGAGGAGCAGCGCGGCCGGAGCACGCAGCAGCTGGGCCTCGGCTACCGCGGCGGCCCGCTCGCCACCGGCGCCGCGGGCGCGCTGACGGCGGGCGACCGCGCCCCGGACGGCCCGCTGCCGGACGACCGGCGGATCTTCGACGTCCTGCGCGGCCCGCACTTCACGCTGCTCGCGGTGGGCACGGACGCGGACCTGCCGGAAACCCTCCCGGAGGTGGTCCGCGTCCACCGGACCGGGCCGTACGAGCCGTACGGCAAGGGCCTCTTCCTGGTCCGCCCCGACGGGTACGTGGGCTGGGCGGGCGAGGACGCGGCGGGGCTCGTCGGCTACCTGGCAAAGGTCACGGACAGGACCTAGTCGTCGCCGTCGAGCAGCCGGTCGGCAGACAGCTCCAGGGCGACGCCGACCGACCCGGGCCAGCGGGACGGACATGCCGCGCTTGTATGTCGCGCAGATTCCGTACTCATCGCCGCCGGGGCCCGTGTGCACCAGGACACGATCGTGCTTGCGGGCCACGACGACGTACACCAGCGGATCCCGGGCCGCAGACACTCCGCCCGGGATCACTCGTTCGGGGCGCGCACGTCAGAACGCGTCCGTCGGGACGTACGTCCCCCACACCTCCCGCAGCGCGTTGCAGACCTCGCCCACCGTCGCCCGCGCCCGCAGCGCGTCCTTCATCGGGTAGAGGACGTTGTCCGTACCCTCGGCGGCCTTCTTCAGCTCGGCGAGGGCGGCGTCGACCGCGGCCTGGTCGCGCTCGGCACGCAGCTTCGCGAGGCGCTCCGCCTGCTGGGCCTCGATGGCGGGGTCGACGCGCAGCGGCTCGTACGGCTCCTCCTCGTCGAGGGTGAAGCGGTTGACGCCGACGACGACCCGCTCGCCGCTGTCGGTCTCCTGGGCGATGCGGTAGGCGCTGCGCTCGATCTCGTTCTTCTGGAAGCCGCGCTCGATGGCGTTGACGGCGCCGCCGAGCTCCTCCACCTTCGCCATCAGCTCCAGCGCCGCGGCCTCCACGTCGTCCGTCATCGACTCGACGACGTACGAGCCCGCGAACGGGTCCACGGTGGCGGTGACATCGGTCTCGTACGCGAGGACCTGCTGGGTGCGCAGGGCGAGGCGGGCCGACTTGTCCGTCGGCAGCGCGATGGCCTCGTCGAAGGAGTTCGTGTGCAGCGACTGGGTGCCGCCGAGAACCGCGGCCAGGCCCTGGACGGCGACGCGCACGAGGTTGACCTCGGGCTGCTGGGCGGTCAGCTGCACGCCCGCGGTCTGCGTGTGGAAGCGCAGCATCAGCGACTTGGGGTTCTTGGCGCCGAACTCGTCCCGCATCACCCGTGCCCAGATCCGGCGGGCGGCCCGGAACTTGGCGACCTCCTCCAGGATCGTGGTACGCGCGACGAAGAAGAACGACAGACGCGGCGCGAAGTCGTCCACATCCATCCCCGCGGCGACAGCCGTCCGGACGTACTCGATACCGTCCGCGAGGGTGAATGCGATCTCCTGCGCGGGCGAGGCCCCGGCCTCGGCCATGTGGTAGCCGGAGATCGAGATCGTGTTCCACTTCGGGATCTCGGCCTTGCAGTACTTGAAGATGTCGGCGATCAGCCGCAGCGAGGGCTTGGGCGGGAAGATGTAGGTGCCGCGGGCGATGTACTCCTTGAGCACATCGTTCTGGATCGTGCCGGTCAGCTTGTCCGCGGGGACGCCCTGCTCCTCGCCGACGAGTTGGTAGAGGAGCAGCAGCAGGGCGGCCGGGGCGTTGATCGTCATCGACGTGGAGACCTTGTCCAGCGGGATCCCGCCGAACAGAACGCGCATGTCGTCGATCGAGTCGATGGCCACACCGACCTTGCCCACCTCGCCGTGCGCGATGGCCGCGTCGCTGTCGTGGCCCATCTGGGTCGGCAGGTCGAAGGCGACGGACAGGCCCATCGTGCCGTTCGCGATCAGCTGCTTGTACCGGGCGTTGGACTCGACGGCGGTGCCGAAGCCGGCGTACTGGCGCATCGTCCACGGACGGCCGGTGTACATCGACGGGTAGACACCGCGCGTGAAGGGGTACGAGCCCGGCTCGCCCAGCTTCTCGGCCGGTTCCCACCCGTCCAGGGAGTCCGGTCCGTAGACCGGCTCGATGGGCAGTCCCGACTCCGACTCGCGCGCCATGTGCTGTGCCTCCCGCTAGAACTACTGCTAAAGCTGCTACTACCGACTGGTACCGGCCCTCGCGACGGACTGTAGCGGCGGGCGTGCGACGCGTGGAGTGGCGCACGCTGGGACCTTCCTCACAGGATGCTCCCGCTGTTCGCAACCAAGCTCGGTCGGAGAGCATCCCTACTGATACACAACCGTCCCGGGGGGCACTTATGCGCCGAATGTCCGTACTGCACAGAACCATGATGGCCGCCGTCGCGGTCGCTGTCGCCACCGGCTGCACCGCCCAGGCCGCGGGGGGCGGCCGGGCGTCTGCCGGCAGTTCGCCGTCGACGACGGCCGCGGCGTCGACCGACCCGGTCACGGACGCCAAGCCGAGCGAGGCCCCGCCGGCCTCGCCGTCCGTGCCGCCCACCCCGGAGGCCACGCCGTCGGCCGCGGCGCCCAAGGTGCTCATGAAGGAGGGGACGGAGAACGAGCAGGTACGGGAACTGCAGGCGCGGCTCCGTCAGATCGGTTACTTCCACCGCTCGCCCACCGCGTTCTACGGCTCGATGACCGCGAAGGCGGTCAGCGGCTTCCAGACGAAGCGCGGGCTGCCCGCGACCGGTTCGGTCGACGAGGTCACCTGGGCGAGGCTCGTCGCGATGACGCACAGGCCGACCGCCGACGAGCTGCGTCCGTCGACGACGAACACCCTGGACAAGCCCGACGCGCGGTGCATGAAGGGCCGGGTGCTGTGCATCAGCAAGGAGAGCAGGACGCTCGCCTGGATGATCGACGGCAAGGTCATCTCGGCGATGGACGTGCGCTTCGGCTCGGAGAACACCCCGACCCGTGAAGGAACGTTCAGCGTGGGCTGGAAGGCCAAGGAGTGGACGTCGACGATCTACCACACGCCGATGCCGTACGCGATGTTCTTCAGCCGCGGCCAGGCGGTGCACTACTCGGCGGACTTCGCCGCCCGCGGCTACAACGGCGCGTCGCACGGCTGCGTCAACGTCCGGGACAAGGGGAAGATCGCGTCGCTCTTCGACCAGGTGCGGGTCGGCGACAAGGTGGTCGTCCACTGGTGACGGTGGAGAGAACAGGGGGCGCGGGCGGGACCGGGGGAACGTGTCCCGCCCGCGCCATTGCGCCGAGCCGTAGGTACGGGGGGAACCCCGGCTCAGGCGCAGCCGATGACCAGTCGGCTCACTCACTACTGCGCCGTAGCCCCGAAAAACGTCACACCTGGCCGAAATTTTTTCCCGTGGAAGGAAAAATCCCAGGTCAGGAGGGTCAGGCGGAGGCCGGAACGGAGGGGGTCGGCATCGGCGTCGGCGCGGCGGACGGTGACGTCACCGGGAGGCTCGGGCGCGACGGACGGACCGGGAGGGACAGATGGCCCGGGAGGGACAGGTTGCCCGGGAGGGACGGTCCGGGAAGGTGGGCCGGGGGCGCGGGCTTGACCGGAGGCGCCGGCACGGCAGGAGGCGCGGGCTCGATCGGGAAGGCGGGGAAGGTCGGGGGCGCGGGGGACCCGTCGGCGTCGCCGTCCCCGCCGGGGTCACCGCCGCTGTCGCCGTCACCACCGCTGTCACCGCCGCTGCCGCCACTGCCGCTGCCGGAGTCCTGGCCCGCGTCCGACGTACCGTCACCGGCCGAGCCGCCGGACAGCACCCGGTCGCAGAAGCGCTTGATCCTGTCCGCGCCGTTGGCCGCGTCCTCGAGGCGGCGCCTGCGGTCCTCGTCCAGCCGCCCGGTCCGGTAGTCGCGGCAGGCGTCGACGGTCCTGCGGTACCGCTCGACCGACCCCTCGCGGTCCGGCCCGGTGGACTGGTCCCGCTCGCCGCTCCCGCCGCTGCCGCCGTTGGCCGCCTCGTCGAGTCCTGCCCCGCCCGTGGGCACGGAGGCGCCGGAGGACGGGGTCGAGGTCGCGCTGCCCGGCCCGGACGGGGGCGGCACCGGCATCGTCGCCCCGTCGTCGCCCGTCGGTGAATCGGAGACCAGCGGTCCCGGCGTGACGGCGGCCGACACGGTGGAGGCGGGTGCGGGGTCGCGGTCGCCGCCGAAGGGCGTGGGCAGCACACCGGCGCCGGCGGCGACGGCCACACCGCCGACCGCGAAACCGGCCAGCGAGGCGGCCAGTCCCCAGCGCACGGGCCGGCCCAAGCGGGCCCGCCGCGGCGCTGATGCCGCGAGCCGGACGGTCGGGAGCAGCTCCGCCCCGCCGCCGTCGCGCGCCTTGCGGAAGGCCGCGAGCGCGGCCTCCTCACCGCGCAGCGGCTCCGCCGACGGTGTCGGTCCCGGTCCGGCGCCCGGTGTCCGTACGGCGTCGAGCGCGTTCGCGAGTCCACGGGCCTGGTCCTGTGCGTGATCGCCGACGGCCTCGACCTGTTCACCGCGCAGCAGTCGCTCCGCCGCCTTCTGGTCGAGCCACTGGAACTGCTCCTCGGCCATCACATGTCCTTCTGCGTCCGCGGACGCGAATGCGTCACACCGGCCGAGCGTGCCGCACCGGGGCGGGGGCCGCGCTGCGGCGGTACGGCGCCGAGTTCCGAGCCGCGTCCGAGGCCGTCCGCGGTCCCGTTACTACCGTTACTACCGTTGCTTCCGGTGCTGCCGTACCCCCCGTGCTCGCCGCCACCCGCGCTGATGAGCTCGGCCAGCCGCTTGAGCCCTCGGTGCGCGGCGGTCCGTACCGCACCCGGTCGCTTCCCCAGCGTCTTCGCCGCGCTCTTCGCGTCGAGACCGACGACCACGCGCAGCACGACGGCCTCGGCCTGGTCCTGCGGCAGTTGGGCGATCAGCTCCATCGTCCGGCCGGTGGCGAGGGCTTCCATGGCCTCGTCGGCCGTGTCCGACTCGGCGGGTTTCCCGGTGAGTTCGGTCTCGTCGCCGCCGATGGCGGGGCGCCGGCCCCGCATCCGTATGTGATCCAGAGCACGATTGCGGGCGATCCGTGCCGCCCAGCCACGGAACCGGTCGGCGTCCCCGCTGAACCGCTCCAGGTCCCGCGCTATCTGCAGCCAGGACTCGGACGCGACATCCTCGGCGTCCGATTCGCCGACCAGCGTGCGTATGTAGCCGAGCAACCGCGGATGCACGGCGCGGTACACAGTCCGGAAAGCGTCTTCGTTTCCGTCCTGAGCCGCGAGCACCGCGGCGGTCAGCTCCGCGTCGTCCCCCAGCACTCCCACTACCTGTTCGTCATCGCGGCTGGTCACCACTGCCGCACGCCCCATCGCGCAGGAGCACGCTACGTGCCTACCATTGCGTACGTCCATGTCTTGTACAACTTGCAACATTCTGCTGTAGCCGTGCGTGTGACAGAAAACGCACCCACGGCGCTGTAGGTAGTACGGGGTCGCGCAGCGATCCCGGCGGACGACGACCGGGGCCTCTCCTGTGGGGGGTGGCGGCCCCGGTCGTCCTTTCCGAATCTCCCGCCAGTAAACCCGGCCCGCGCCGGGGCCGGCATCAGTGCTGCCCCACGAAGGCGTGACGGCCCTTCAGATTCTCTGCAGGCCGGACGGCCGTGACGTATTGCGGCCGCTGTGCGCTGGGGGCGGCCGCTGTGCGCTGGGGTGGGTGTCAAACCCGTTCAACATCCGCCCGAAGCATAGCGAACCTAGGGAATACGTACCGGACATGAGATCTCGACGCATATGGGTCACGGCCACCACGGTGGTGGCCGGACTCGCCGGAGTGCTCGTCTTCCAGGGGGTGACCGGCCAGCCCTGGGAGGGCGCCGGTGTGGAGGGCAAGGCCGGGCCAGTGAAGGCGGAATCTCGGACAACTGCGTTGAAAATGGACGGCAACGGCCACCGCGCCTCGCTCGCCCAGCGCGACACCGAGCCGTTCGGCATGCTCGGCGTCACATGGACCGATCCGGCCGCCCGGGTCACCGGCACCGTCGAGGCCCGCACCCGCGCGATCGGCTCCGGAAAGTGGTCGAACTGGCTGAAGCTGGACGGCGACAGCGGCCAGGGCGAGAAGTCGGCGCGGCGTGGCGGTACGGAACCCGCCTGGGTGGGTCCGTCCGACGGCGTGGAAGTACGGGTCACGGCGGGCGGCACGACCTCGTCCCGGCTCCCTGCCGGACTGCGCCTCGACATGGTCGACCCGGGCAAGGGAAGCGGCGCGGCGATGGAGCCGGCTGCGTTCGCCGTGGAGGAGAGTGCGACCCCGACGTCGGAGCCCCCCGCCCCGGAGGACACGGCCTCGGCGCCCACGTCGTCGGCCCCGGCCGAGCCGACCGACCCGGCCACCGACCAGCCGACGGACCCGCCCTCGACGGAGACCACTCCGTCGGAGTCCGTCACGCCGAGCGAGTCGGCCTCCCCGTCGGCCTCGTCCTCGCCCACCTCCACGGCCACGGCCACGACCCCGACCGCGCCGCCGTCCACCGCCCCGCGTCCGCCGATCACCTCACGGGCGGGCTGGGGAGCGGACGAGTCGATCAGCCCGGAGGAGCCGGGCTATCTGCCCGGCGAGAAGATCAAGGCCGTCGTGGTCCACCACACGGCCGAGAGCAACACCTACACCTGTGCCGACGCTCCGGCCGTGGTGCGGGGCGTCTACACGTACCACGTGAAGCAGCTCGGCTGGAAAGACATCGGCTACAACTTCCTCGTCGACAAGTGCGGGACGGTCTACGAGGGCCGCAAGGGAGGCGTCGACCTGCCCGTGCTGGGCGCCCACGCCTACGGCTTCAACAGCGAGACGACCGGCATCTCGGTCCTCGGCACCTACACCGACGCCGCTCCCTCCCAGGCGGCGATGACCTCGGTGGCCCGTATCGCCGCCTGGAAGCTGGGCCAGTACGGCGTCAGCCCGACCGGGACCGCGACGCTCACGGCCGGTGCCGCCGGCCAGAACCTACTCGGCGCCACCTGGGCCCAGGGCACCCAGCGGACCCTGCCGACGATCCACGGCCACCGCGACGGGTACAACACGCAGTGCCCGGGCACCGCCTTCTACGGTCAGCTCGGCACCATCCGCAGCTGGGCCGGCGGCCCGGTCGCCGGACTCGCCATCAAGTCCGTCACCGGCGGCGTCTCCGGCTCGACGCACTACACGAAGGCGGGCATCACGGTCGGCTGGTCGGCCTCGACGCCCGCGGCACTGATCAGCAAGTTCGAACTCCTCGTCGACGGCAAGGTCGTGGCGACGACGGCCGGCTCGGCCACCTCCGCCGGCGCGACCCTGCCGGTCGGCTCCCACCAGGTGGCGGTGCGGGCGGTCCACCAGTCCGGGAAGACGGCGACCTCCGCTGCCGCCACGGTCGTCGCCGAGACCACCGCCCCGGTCTTCACGACGAAGCCGTCGCTCGCGCTGCGCACGGGCACGGTGAGCACCACGGCCGTGCCGCTCACGCTGTCCTGGAAGGCGAGCGACAGCGCGGCCCTGAGGGAGGTGCGGCTGACCGCGCCGGTCGCCAAGACGTACGGCCCGACGGTGACGAGCGCCGCCCACACCGCCAAGTCCGGTGTGGCCACGGCCTGGAACGTGACGGCGTACGACCAGGCCGGCAACACCGCCGCCGCCTCGGTCACCGGGACGCCGGTGATCCTGCAGGAGACCTCCGCGGTCCGGAGCGGTACGTGGTCCACCAGGTCCTCGTCCAGCTACCTGGGCGGCGCGTCCTACTCCAGCACGTCGAGGAACGCCTCCCTGACGTGGACGTTCACCGGAAGGTCGGCAGCCTGGGTGGTCTCCCGCGCGTCGACGTCGGGTCAGGCATACGTCTACGTGGACGGGGTGAAGGTGGCGACGGTGGACCTCAGGTCCACCACCACCAAGTACCGCGACGCGATCTGGACCAAGACCTGGACCACGTCCGCCAAGCACACCGTCAAGATCGTGGTGGTCGGCACGTCCGGCCGGCCGACGGTGACCACGGACGGTCTCGTCTACCTGAAGTGATCTCCGTGTGAAGTGAAGCGCCGCTGCCGCTCACCCGTCCGATCGGGTGGGCGGCAGCGGCGCTCTGCTTCCTTCGTCGCTGTTTCTTCGTCGCTGCTTCCTTCGTCGCTGCTTCCTTGGTCGCCGCTTCCTTGACGCCGCTTCCTTCGGTCGCCGCTGCCGCAGCTCAGCACGACACCCTCCGGCCGACCCGGCCGTGCAGCAGCAGATAGAGCCGCTGTACGGACTCCTCCGAGCCCGCCTCGAAGCGGTTGACCACCTTGCCCAGCGGATTCCAGACCCTGCCGTCCGGCATCCTGACGCCGACCGGCTGCCCGAAGAACTCCCGCTGCTCGGCATCGAGATCGACCCACTGCCCGCCGGCCCGGCGCACGATCACCTCACCCGTGTACGCCCCGAGCCCCCGCAGAACCGCCTCCACCTGAGCCCGCTCCGGCTGGTCGCGACGCAGCCCGTCGACCACGAGGTCGACGAGTCGCAGGCTGGCGACGGAGTAGTCGAGCGGCAGCCGGTTCCGCTCGGTCAGCTGTGCGACGAAACGGGTGACGTAGGCGCGCATGTCCCGCGCGCCGGGCAGTGTGCCGAAGTCCCTGTCCATGCATGATCAAGCGACATCGATGTCGGGACCATCACGGTGATCCGAGGTGCGGGTTCTCACAGGTCGGATTTCCGCCGACCGTACAACCCTTGGGCACCTTCAGGCGTCTGCGCCGATCGCGATGCGCGGGTGCGCGGACGGCTCGATCCACGCCATGATCCGGTCCATCGTCGGGCGTGGCACCGAGACACACCCCGCGGTCGCGCCGCTGCCGTTGACGTGCAGGAAGATCCCGGCTCCCCGGCCGGGCACGGCGGGCCGGCGGTTGAAGTCGATGACGAGGGCCTTGGCGTACTGGGTCGGGTGGTTGATGAGGTGCTCGCTGCCGCGCTCGCCGGACTCGGTGAGCGGGAAGTCCGCCCCTGCCTCGGTGTGCAGCTGGTTGTAGAACTTCGACTCCGGGTCCTGGACCCACCAGTGGGTGGAGTCGACCTTCGTGTACGGCATGGCGGTGCCGCCGGCCTCCACGCCGAAGCCCTCGGTGATCGTGTACGTGCCCGTCGGCGTGGTGTACGTGCCCTGCTTGCGCGTGGCTCCGTCGACGACACCGTTCGACCCGACGCGGCCGCTGTCGGAGATGACGCTCTTCCAGCCGGATGAGCCCTTGGACCAGGCAGTGACCGTCGCATACGAACCGCTCGCCTCCACCGTGATGATCTGCGTGGCATCGCCGACGCCGACCGGCACGGGGAAGGACGGGGCGCCGGGTGCGGCGGCGGGCGCTGCCGACACGGCGAAGCCTGCGGAGCCGACGGGCCCCCTGCCTCCGAATGCGGACACCAGCACCAGGGCGCCGGTCACGGCCAGCGCGGCGGAGGAGCTACGGGATGTGGGCAGCACGACGTGATCCTCGGGTCGTCGGAACAGCACGGCGGCGCACGGCCGCGCGACAAGGTCGACCGGTCATACATGGATATACCGGGTGTTCTGCGAGCTGCGAGGGACGCTCGGTCATGACACTCCGGTCGCAGACGATGTCGGCGCCGGCACCGGAGCAGATCGCTCGGAGGCTGTCCGCCGGACCGTCAGCAAGCGGCCGGGGTGCACCGGATCAGGAGAAATGATCCGGTGCACCCCGGCCGTCAGGCGTCGCGCGGCGCGATGTCAGCTGCTGTAGACGCCGACTTCGTGGAGGGAGTAGCCCCATCCGGTGCCGCGCTCCAGCCCGTGGATGCGTATGTGGCGGGCCGGTGTTCCCGTGAACCGTGCCGTGTCCAGGCCTCCGTCACCGTCGGTCGTGGACCATACGGACCGCCAGTTCGTGCCGTCGGTGGAGACCTCGATGCGGTACGCCTTCCCGTAGGCGCGCTCCCAGTCGAGGGTGACGCGCTTGACCAGGTGCTGGGCGCCGAGGTCGATCCCGAGCCACTGGTCGTCGCTCCAGTCGCTCGCCCAGCGGGTGTCGGTCCTGCCGTCCACGGCCCGGTGGGGTCCGTAGCTCGTGAAGAGGCTCCACTCCGACGAGCTGGCCGAGGTGGAGGCTGCCGCGGCGAGGTTCACCCCGGCCTTGTGGTTCTCGGACGCCTCCCAGGTGGTGAGGTAGGACTCGGCGCCTCGGAAGAGGTCGTCCACGACGTCCTGGCCGCCGACGACCCGTATGTCCTCCAGCCAGTCCGGGACGAGACCGTAGTGCGCGGCTCCGTCGGTGTTGATGTCCCAGGTGCGCTCGCCGGTGGTCTGCCGGTCGATGACGGCACCGCCGTCGGCGCTGCGGAAGGGGTACCGCACGGGGTTCGGCGTGTCCGCGCCGCGGGGGCCGGGCCAGCCGCCGACGCCGTTCATGTCGGTGCCGTAGCCGTACCCGACGCCGTACTTGTCGCGCAGCGCCTCCGTACGCTTCGCCTCGCCGATGAACCCTTCGGCGCCGTGCATGTACTGGGCGATGAAGCCGCCGAGACCGTAGACCCGCTCGGTCCAGTTGAGATCCATCCAGCTGTGCGAGGAGAGCACACCGGCGTACGAATCCGACTCGAGGATGTCGAGGGCGCGGCCTGTGGCCTTGACGCTCATGTGGTCGATCTCCAGCATCATCCCGCGTTTCATCATGCCGCGTACGGCATACTCGCCGAGCGCGGTGAGACCGCGGGTGTTGCACTGCGCGTCCGCGGCGTACGACGGAACCGCCACGCCCGGCGGAAGTTCCTTCTCGGCTTGGGGCGCCGATGCGAGGCCGATGGGGTTGTCGTGCTGCGGGCCCGCGCACTTCTCCGTCTTCCAGAAGGTGCCGGTCGACAGGAACTGGCCGACGTTGATCGCCGTGCCGAGGGTGCCCGAGTCGAAGCGGACGCCGCACAGGGCGTTGTCGAACTTGTGGCAGAGGAACATGCTGCGTACGCCCAGGCCGTACAGCTCGTCCAGACCGCGGTCGATGTCGTCCTTGCCGCACTGGGCGATGTCCAGGATCTGCTTGCAACCGAACGGTTCGGAGGTCTCGACCCCCAGGACGACGGCCAGCTTGCCCTGCTTGATGACCTCGCGGGCCTGCGCGCTGTCGGTGACGATCCTGAACCAGCCCTTGCCGGGGCCGCCGTACATCCTGTCGACGTAGGCCTGCAGGTCGTACGTCTTCTGCGCCTGCAGGCGGAGGGAGGTCATCTCGTCGCAGCTGCGGTCCTTGAAGAAGTAGACCGAGCAGATCACGCCGTTGGTGACGAGGTCGTTGACGAGCACGCGCTGACCGCCGCGCCAGGCCCGCTCGACCCAGGCGTAGTAGTTCTGCTGGTGCGTCAGCGAGTCATGGGCCGGCCAGTCCTTGAACGTCGGCCATCCGTTGGGGTCGTGCCTGCCGTCGCCGCCCTTGGTGATGAAGTCGAAGATCGCGAGCGAGCCGTCGGGGTAGTGCTCGGGGCAGTCCTTGAGTGCGTCGGCGATGCCCTGCTCGGAGAACGTCTTGCCGCAGATGAGTCGGCCGCCGAAGGCCTCGTTGGACATCAGGTGGTTGTGGGCGTCGACGAAGCCCCGTACCCGTCCCTGGGAGTCGGCCCCCTTGAAGGGCGCGCCCGTGACATTGATCTGCGAGTCGGGCGACGGGCGCGCGGCCGGCGTCCACCAGTCGGCTTCGGCCTCGGCCACGGCCGAGGAACTGGGGCCCGTGCCGAGGACCAGGGCAACCGCGGTGAGGAGCAACACCAGAACGGCGAGGGGCCGCTTCCGTGTGCGGTGCGAGCGTCGATTCGTGGTCATCACTCGTGCCTTCGGTGTCATCGCTCAGAACTTCGGTGAGCGGGTGGGGGGTCTCGAGGAGCTGACGGACTTGCCGGCGCACGACCACGGGTCAATTTGTCATGGCCGCGCAAGCAGTGCGACGAGAAAAGCGCCTGTGAGAAAGAGAGTCAATAGTCCGGGAGGGCGACCTGACGGACCGGCCGGATCCCACGGACTCAGTGGCTGGAAAACGCGGCGATCCTGCCGACGGTGAGCCCGTCGGGCCGGAACCTGCTGTCCGTTGCCCTCGGGCGGCGGCCCCTCGCACCCCAGAGCTGTCGCAGCGCGCCCTTCCACCAGCACCCTCGTTCTTAGAGGTGTAAGAGCCCTGCCTGTGTCAGCGCACGCCGGCCGGGGGCTCGATCTTCCCGTTGAACGTGCCCTGGTTCTCCTCCAGCACCTTCTGCTCGAACGTGATGCCCTGTCCGCCGTACGGAACCAGGAAGCCGAACTCGAAGCGGTGACTCCTGACGCGGTAGGTCTTCGCGTCCAGTACGAGCACCTCCTCCAGGCCGGACAGCGTGAGTTGACCGTCGTTCACCGGGATGCCTGCCTCGCGGAGCTGGTCGGCGGTGGGGTCGAACTCCCGGACCGCCTTCTTGACCCAGACCCGGTCCCGGACGACCGTCAGCTTCTGCTTCTCGCAGGCGACACGGAGTTCGATCGTCTCGTCCGCCTCGGTCAGGGTCAGTTCGTCCCCGGTGGCGGCACGCGCGTATGCCCGGAACTCCTCGATGACCCCGACCGGGTCCTCGACCTTGTTCTGCATCTCGGGGTCGGAGGCAGGTGCGTCCTTCCAGGACGCGCCGCCCTCCTTGAGGTACGCCGTGCCGTCGACGACGTAGATCTCCTCGTTCTTCCTGGTGCCCTTGCTGCTGGTGCTGACGCCCTGCGAGTGCAGCGCCTTCGGCGCCATGCCGCGCCGGACCGAGGCCTCGTAGGTGGCGGCGCTCTTCTGACCCTGGTGCGTCAGCCCTTCCTCGCCCTTCACGGAGAACGTCCACGCGCTCTCCGCCGCCATCGCCTTCTGGGCCAGGTCGAGGAAGTCCTCCGGGGACTCGGGCGACGCCGCCTCGGCCGGCTCGGAGGACTGCGTCGCCTCAGAGCCCCCGGCCTTGTCGGCCGACTCTGCCGGCCCCTCTTCCTCCGCCGCCCCGCAGGCGACCAGCAAGAGCGCGAGCGGGAGAACCAGTGCAGAGCGCCTGAAACGAGTTCGCATGGACATCTTCCTTACGTCACGACGGGGCGCGCGGACTGTACAGCAGCGATCGGCCCGCGATCACGTCGATGACCATTCCTCGCAAAGCGCCATGAATACCCTGAACCTCGCACCACACAGGCCTGCCTGAACTGTCAGTGCCCGCCGGTACGGTCACCTCATGACTCACGAGTTCGATCTGGCCCGGTCCCTGGCGGCGGGCGTCGAGGACCGGCAGGGTGCCTGGCAGTTCATCCGCGACTTCGCCGCGCACTGGACGGACGACGCCCTCGGCGACGCCGTCGGATGGTCCGAGGCGGACCTCGCCGCCGCCGAGGAGAGGCTGGGCCTGCGGCTGCCGGCCGCACTGCGCGAGGCGTACGTGCTCCTCGGCAACCGCCGGGACCTGACCAGCAACCACGACACGCTGCGCACCCCGGCCGAGCTGTACGTCGACGAGAGCGGCGAGGCGCTCGTCTTCCGCGACGAGAACCAGGGCGCCGCGCGCTGGGGCATCCTGCTCGCCGACCTCGCCCAGGACGACCCCGCCGTCGTCATACGCCCCGACCTGGCGGACAAGAGCACCGAAGCATGGGAGAGCTGGCTGGACCGCGTCTCGCTCACCTTCGTCGAGATCGTCCTCTCGGAGTCCCTGCACGCGCCCGACGAGCTCGTCGACCACCTGGACGCACCGGACGAGTCGGACCTGGACGAGCTGGAACGGCACGGCATACGACTGCCGTTGCCCGCCTACCCGCCGGACGAGGAGGGGGCCACGCGCTGGTTCCTGCGCGACGACGTGCTGCTGCGCGACGACGCCGGAGCCTGGCTGATGGCCCGCGGCCGCACGGAAGAGGCGCTGGACCGTGTCCGCGACCGGATGGACGGCGACTGGCTCAACGGCTGACCCGGACCATGCAGCCGCAGAGCCGGGCTGCCGACACGCCGTGCGCGCGCGATCGGTCAGTCGCGGACCGCCCCGTACCACTGCCACGACTCCAGTCGGCCCCGGTCCGGCAGTTCGCCGCGGCCCGTCGCCCACAGGAGGGTGGCCCAGCGGTCGGTGTCCGCAGGCGCGTCGGGGAAGAGGCGGGCGAGGACGCGATCACAGAGGCCGGCCGGCGGCGTCCAGGAGACGCCGAGGCCCTCGGCGATGTCGTGGGTGTGGACCAGGGTCTCGACCACACCCATGGCGGCGAAGCCCTCCGGGTCCGACACCCCGAAGCCGTGGTGCGCGCGCACGTCGGCCGGCGCCGTCCGGACCATCGCGGTGAGCATCGCCCCGCATGCCTCCAGCACCATGAGCAGTCCGGCAGGCCCGGCGGCCCGGTCCGCGAAGGTCACGTTCGCGGGCCCGCCCTCCCGTCGCGCGTACCAGTGGAAAGGGATCTCCTTGTCCAACGGGGGCGTGTCCGGACCGATCTGGGCGGCGTACGCGAAGAGGTCGTCGGCGAGATGCTCGACGGTCTCCCAGCAGGTCCACTCCAGGGTCCCGGCCTTGGCGTCCCAGTCGCCGCCGAGGCGGCTCCGCAGGGTCGTGAGCGCGAGCCGCACGGCGTGCTGGACGTCGTCGGCGGTGACGGGGCTTCTCGCTGATCCGTGATCGTCGGCCATGGCGGGACCGTACCAGTGGCATGTGACAGGCCGTCGACTCCCGTGAATCACTCAACTTCCCTTATCGCAGGAGGGCATCGGTCGCCGCGCACACGGCGAGGCTCGTGAGCAGAAATGCCGTTACGGCGCTCAGGAGCGCGACTTCGTAGTAGGTGCCGCTTCCCCATGAACCGGCCACATAGGCCGCAGCCGTCCCGGCGACCACGGCGGCGCCGAGCTGGGCGCCGAGGAGCAGCCGGGGCCCGGACCCGCCCTGCCGGAGGGCGTACGCGGCCGCCATGAGCAGGATCAGGAGCGCGACGGCCGCCGCCAGTGCGGGCGTCCCGAAGGTCACCCCGTACCGCACGGCGAGTGCGGGCACGAAGAACAGGACCAGCCAGCGGCGCAGGCCCTCGCCGACCACGGCCACCGCCCCGCCCGGGACCGGCCGACCGCGGACCTTGCCGGCGGCCCGCCGCGCGAGGAACAGGACGAGCAGTGCGGACGCCGCGTAGGGCCATCTCCGGTCCGTCTTGCCGAGGTTGTAGAGGAGGGCGGTGTCGTACACCATCAGCACCAGTGCCCCCAGGGCGGCGAGCGACACGAAGAACAGCAGGAGGCCGCCCACGCCGAGCGGCCCTCCGCCCGGCTCGCCCGCGCCCGCGCCCTTGTCCTCGCCCTCGCCCTTGTCCTTGTCCTCGTCCTGGCGCGCGGCGAGCCACCTGATGAGCGCCGGTGTCACCACAGCCGCCACCAGCCGGATGGCGATGTCATCGACCGTGTACGGATTGCGCAGATCCCATTCCACGAGACAGAACACCGCGGTGTACGAGGCCGACGCGGCCCAGAGCAGCGCCGACCGGGCAACCCTCGGGTACAGGGCGGGATCCAACCACCGCAGCACGACCATGAAGGCAAGGAGCACGAAGGGAAGTTCGAGGAAGGCCTGCACCCGCAGCACCGACGGCGCGAGGAGCTCCGGTGCGGGAAAGTGCGCAACCGCCCATCCCAGCGGCCCGCTGTCGGTGGCGGCCAGGGCGAACCAGCCGTCAGGGAGATGGCGGGCGATGAAGGACGCGTCGCCGCCGTGCACGCGCGCGACGTAGACGGTGAACAAGACCTGGTTGAGGTAGACCAGCGCCGTCACCGCGGTCAACGCGCCGCCGGGACCGATCCTGCGCCCGCCGGCCACACCCTCGACCGGACGTGCCGGCATCCGGCGCCCGGCAGCCGGCGCGAGGGCCAGGGCGAGGACGGCCGAGATCACGACGACCGCATCGACCCAGTGGCTCACCCTCGCCCCCATCCGCTCTCCCCTCCGGCAGCCCGGGTCCGTCGGCGGGACGGGATTCCCCGGAGGCGCGCGCAGGTATAGCACGCTGCCGAGGATCCGTGCCATCGAGCGGACAAGCCTCCGATCGCGGGCGGAAGAGCAGCGAATCAGTCGTCCTGCCGAGCGGCCGGCGGTGGTCGGCGACGGGCGGCCAGTGGTCAGGGAGCGGTTGGCGGGCAGCGGGCAGCGGGCCCGATGCTGTCCTGGCAAGAACCGCAGTGCTGTCAAAACTCGTGAACATCACCCGACCGTGGATCGGGGCGCCTCCCAAACCCGAGCCGTCGAACCGTTTCCGGGGCCGCCGGCGCGGCAGTCAGCAGCACAACGCGCGAAGCGCATCGTCGTGGCGGCCGAGCCGATGGCAGGCTGGGCGGCCAGGTCCTTCGATTACGGCGGCCAACTGCGGACATCGACCGACGCGCGTCACGACCTACAGGGCGAACGTTTCCTGCTACGGCACTGGCCGGCCTCGGCTTCGGCCCGCATCGACATGCCGGCGCGGTGGTCACGCCGGATCTCCACGTACAGCTCGACCTTCGACATCTGCGGCATGACCAGCACCTTGCGGTCCTTGCCGCGGCTGTTCGGACCCGTATTCCGATGGCCCGTCAATCACCTGCTCATTTCGGGCGATCATCGGCAGGACAGCGGCCCGGCCCGCCGCTTTTGCCGGTGTTCGGTCCCTATGCTCGCGCCTCATGAGAAACCGCCCCACAAGGCGCTCCCGCACCGCGCTGGTCGTCGCCGCGGCCCTGTCCATCGGGTTCTGTCTAGCCGAACCGGCCGGCTCCGAACCCGCAGGCCCCGAGCCCACGAGCGGCTCCCGACTTACGGTCCCCGACCCCGTCGCGACGAGCGGCGACGTCCATACCGTCCCCGTGCCCGCCGGTGACGATCCGGCGCGCAGGGCGCTCCCCGCCCGGACCACACCACCGTTCAGCATGATCGGCCTGACCTGGGACGACGCGTCCGCACAGCTGAACGGCACCGCCGAGGTCCGCACCCGGGACAGCCGTACCGGTGTCTGGTCCGCGTGGCGGCCGCTCGACACCGATGTCCGGGCGCCCGAGTCGGGCCCCGAGCGGGCCGGCACCGCGCTGCGCGGCGGGACCTCGCCGCTGTGGACGGGGCCGTCCGACGGGGTCCAGCTGCGCGCCCAGGGCGAGGCGCTGCCGGAGGGGCTGCGCGTCGAACTGGTCAACCCGGGGAAGGGCGCCGGCGCTCCCATGGCCCCGTCACCGCGCGCCGAGGCACTGGCCGAAGAACCGCCCATCACGTCGCGCTCGGGCTGGGGCGCGGACGAGTCGATCGTCAGGGACCCGCCCCGGTACAACAGGACCACCAAGGCGGTCTTCGTCCACCACACCGCCGGGACGAACGACTACACCTGCGCCGAGTCGGCCTCCATCATCCGAGGCATCTTCACGTACCACGTGGAGAGCCAGGGCTGGAACGACATCGGCTACCACTTCCTCGTCGACAAGTGCGGCAAGATCTTCGAGGGCCGCGCGGGCGGCATCGACAGGCCCGTCCAGGGCGCGCACACGTACGGCCTCAACACCGACACGAGCAGCATCTCGGTCCTCGGTGACTACATGACGGCAAGGACCTCTGCGGCCGTACGGCAGGCGATCGCCGCGATCGCCGCCTGGAAGCTCGGGCTCTACGGACACGATCCGGCGGGTACGGTCACCCTCACCCCGAGCGTCGACAACGGGAGGTACATGGCGGGCGAAAGGGCCAAGCTCCGCCGGATCTCCGGGCACCGCGACGGCTCCGCGACCGACTGCCCCGGCGACAATCTGTACGACGATCTGCCCGAAATCCGTGCGCTCGCGGCGGCCATCGCCTCCGGGGTCCTCCCGGACGCCTCCGGCATGGACGACCCGGGCGCGGACGCAGGCGCGGACAGCGACATCGGCGCAGGCACGGGCACGGGCACAGGCACGGACACCGACGCCGGCGCGGGCATCGACACCGGCGCGGGCATCGACACCGGCACCGACTTCGACACCGACACCGACGACTGGGAGACCGTGGACGCCGACGTCACCACCGGCGACTTCGACTCCGACGGCTTTCCGGACGCCGCCCTCACCTACCGTACGGCGCAGGGCTCCCTGCCCCTCGTCCTGTTGAGGGGCACGGCGACCGGGTTCGACACGGGCTCACCCGCCGTTCTGCACGGCGCCGGCGGACGGGCCGTCACCGCCGGTGATTTCAACGGCGACGGGTACGACGACCTCGCCGTCCTGACCGCCCGCGGGTTCGCGACCTTCCACGGCTCGGCCGGCGGTCTCACCACCACCGGTGCACCCACCCTCGACGGCACGGTCCGCGGCCTCCGGGACGGCCGGGACAGCGGTGAGCCGTTCACGGCGCGCGACACCGATGGCGACGGGTACGACGACCTCGTCGCCGGAGGAGCGGTCGTGGCGCGGGGCGGACCGGATGGAGTCACTCCGGCGACGGACGCCGCCCGGGTCCTGCGTCCCTAGTCCCTAGGACGCGCCCTGGGCGGCCCTCGCACGGCGGGACAGGGCAGCGCGGAGCACGCGCTGCCCTTCCACCGAGAGGTCGAGGGCCCGGCGCAGGCCCGCACCGCCCGGAGTGGCCGAAAGGACCTCCAGGATCTGGATCTGGCGGCGCTGCTCCCCCACCACGAGCGGGCCCTGCGTCCCGCCTGTCGGGTCGAGCTCCTGGTGGAGTTCGATCACCAGGGCCGAGCACGCCGTGGCCCATTCGGCGAGCGGCCCGGCGGCCCACTCCGAGGGCGCGTCGCCGATCATCCTCCGTACCGGGGCCGCGGCTTCGTCGGCGTCGTCCAGCACGGCCCTGGCGGTCGCCAGCTGCCCCGCCCAGCCGTCCTCGCCCGCGGCGATACCCGCCCAGAGCGGGCGCAGCACCTCGGTCTCGTCGATCAGCAGGGGCAGGCAGCGGTCGAGACAGGCCAGACCGCTCGCGGCCAGGCTCCGCTCATCCGCCTCAGCAATCAGTTCCGCCAGGCTCATCGACGCCTCCAGTCGGGTGCGGACCGCAGTACGGCGCAGTACGGCGCGGTGCGGACGAAGGTACCGCTCTTCTCTGCGCCACATGGCCGAAAAGCGTCACTCGGTGGTTCGACGAGGCGTCACACCGTGGCCACGGTCCGTCCCTGCAGGGCCTTGGTGTGCTGCATCCGGGTCAGCTTGCGGACGAAGAGCGTCGCCAGCACCGCCGCCACGATGTCGGCCACGTTGCTGAACATCAGGAGTCCCATGGCGTCGTGGATCTCCGCGGCATCCTCGGCGCGGTTGTCCACGGCGGTGGCGGCCCGGTCGACGGCCCACGCGACCAGCCATGACGCCCACCAGGCGTTGAGGAGCGCACGCGACGTGCGCCGCCCCGGCGCCCCGAGGTCGCGGTCGCTCGCGTCCCAGACGTCGGCGGCGACCCCGTACGGCATCCAGAGGTTGGCGACGGGAATGAACCAGGACCCGATCGCCCAGCCAGGACGGCGGCGCTGCAGATCGGGCCCGAAGACCCCGGCGTTGATGCGGGCCCGGTGGAACCAGAGGATGAAGACGATGGCCGTCACGAGCAGGGCGACCGCGTAGAACCCCGGGCTGAGGCGCAGCAGTAGTTGGGCGCGTTCCAGGTCCTCGTCACCGTAGGCACTCAGGTCTCCCTCGGCCACATCGCCCATCAGCCCACGCATGAGCGCCGCGGCGTAGAGCCACAGCAGGTCGAGGAGCACGACCAGACCGAGCAAGGCAACGACGGCGTACGACAGACCGACGGGTGCCCGCAGTACCGGACCGGCGACAGGCGGACGCGCAGAACTCATCACGGAGATACCCCCCACGGGCAGAAAAACGGGAAACGGGAACCGGCAAATCGGCAACCGGCAACGAGACACGTGAACGGGAAAGCCGCAACGCGCCCCCTCCCCCGAGGGCTGCGGATGGGCCGGACACCGGCCGTTCCGCCGGACCCTATGCGGCACCGCCGATGCCGTCCAGCGAGAAAGCCGCCGTACAGCTGCCGTTCGCCGCAGCTCAGCCCAGCCGGTTCGCCAGGGCCGTGAACTCCGCCCAGTTCAGCGCCGGCTGCCCCGGTGTCCAGGTCTTCTGGGCCAGCGCCCGCAGCGGCATCCGGATGCCCGCCGCCACCTGGCCCTGGGTCTGCGCCTGGGAGAGGTCGGACCAGATCGCGAGGCGGGCGCCCAGGATCTGGCCGGAGTAGCGCGCGGGGACGGCGATGGTGCCGCGCATGACGAGCGGCGTCCACTGTTCGTAGATCCGCCGGCCGGTGGGGTACGTGAACTCGTTGGGCTCGCCGAGCACGTAGTAGAGGTACTCGTCGTTGAGGTTGACGACCTTGCGTCCCTCCGCCAGGTACTCCTGCGGCTGCCGTGCCCCGATCTCCTTGCCGGTCCAGTACTCGACCTCGACGTTCTTGTCGCCGGGCACGACTCCGCCGCGGAAGAAGCCGTCGTTCCACGCCTTGGGCTGCTTGTCCGCAGCGCGCACGACCGCCGCCCGGTCGTTGAGCCAGCCGGTGGCCAGGTCCTGGACACCGGCCTGCGGTCCGTACTTCTGCTGTGCCGCCCGGGCCAGCTGCGGGTACGAGGCCGCCGGGTCGCGCACGGTCAGCGCCTGGTACTCGTCGGCGCCGATGTGGAACCAGTCGCCGGGGAAGAGAGCCGCGTACTCGCGCAGCAGATCGTCCACGATCCGGGCCGACTCCGGCTTCGAGATGTCGATGGCGCCCTGCCGCGGCACGCCCTGCGTGTTGCGGAGCTGGAGGTCCGGATGGGCCCGCATGACCGCGCCCAGATGCCCCGGCGAGTCGATCTCCGGCACGACCGTGATGTGCAGGCTCTGCGCGAGGGCGATGATCCGGCGCACCTCTGCCTTGGTGAGGTGCTGGGCCGAGACGACCTCGGGGTGCGAGTCGGAGGCGATCCGGAAGCCCTGGTCGTCGGAGAAGTGCAGCCCGAGCTGGTTGAGCTTGAGATCGGCCATCTCGCGCAGCCGGTCCTCGATCCAGTCCGCGGTGTAGTGCTTGCGCGCGATGTCGAGGTTGAGCCCGCGCTGCGGCCGCTCGGGACGGTCGCGTACGACACCCTCGGGCACGACGCCACCGGAGCGGAGGGCCTGCTTCACGGTGCGGGTGCCGTAGAAGACGCCGGCCTCGTCGGGACCGGTGATCCGGACGCGGTTGCCGCGGGTGGTGAGGGTGTACGACTCGGGCCCGTTCTGCGCCGGGCCGAGCGCCAGCTCGATGTCACCGGTGCGTGCCGGTCCGTTGCGCACGTCCGTCTTCAGCTCCTGGGACAGCAGCCTGGCCTCGTCGGCGAGTACCTCGCTGCCCTTGGCGACGACGACCGCGCTGCCGGGACCCGGCCGCCAGCCGGGCCCGCGTGCCGCCTCGTGCGTCCGTACGGAAGGAATGGTGCGGGGGGCCGTGGAGAGCGGATACGTCTTCGTGGGTGTCGGCGTGGGGGCGGGCGCCGCCGGCGTCGCTGTCGGCGAGGGGGCGACGGCCCCGGACACGTCACCGCGCGCGCCCGGCTGTGAACCGCTGCCGGACGCGCAGGACACGACCGTGGTCAGCGCCGCGGCGGCCGCGACCGCCGGGCCCGCGAACCGCCTGCCCCTGGACATTCCCCACGACTTACCATTTGACTGCCGGATCATCCCATCAGCCTCCTCTTCCGGGCGAAGTATGGCCAATCAAGATGAACCCTGCGAAGGTGGTCGCGGCCGTCTATCATGCGCACCGAAACGCTCTCGTCCGGGTGAAATTCATGGGTCCGTCGGACAGCTCCCGGCGCGCCTCGATAGCGTTACGGCCCATCCACCCCGCCCCTGCCAGTCGCCGCCGAGCCCTTCTCCAGGAGCCGAGGAGCCCACGCTGTCCAGCGAATCGCACACCGGCGTCCTGCGGATCCCGGCTCCAGCCTCACCCTCCCGGTCCACACCGCCGTCGCCGTCCCACAGCCCCGCGCCTCCGCCCGGCCTGGAGTGCTTCAACAAGGCCCCCGCGGGTGCCGTCGAGACCGCACTGCTCGCCTGCTGCGGCAGCCGCCGCTGGTCCCGGCGGATCGTCGCCCACCGCCCGTACCCCGACCTGGACGCGCTCCTCGCCGCCGCCGACGAGGCGAGCTACGACCTCGGCTCCGCCGACCTCGACGAGGCCCTCGCCGACGAGTCCTCGTCCGGGCTGCACCCGGGCGCGCCCGCGGCCGCCCACACCGCGCTGCGCGCCGCGCACGCCGCGTACGAGAGCAGCTTCGGCCACGCCTTCGTGATCTGCCTGGACGGCTTCCGGCCCGACGAGCAGCCCGACCAGGTGCTGGCCGGCATCCGCTCACGACTCGGAAACGATCCGGACGAGGAGCGGGCGGTCGCCGCCGACGAGCTGCGCCGACTCGCCCGGGCCCGGTTTGCGCATCTCGTGGCGAATCCGTCCGGAATTCGTGAACCGGACCGTTGCTCCGCCCCCAAAGGCCCCGCTCGGGACCCCCGGCGGCCCGCCCGGGAAGCGTCCCGATAGCCCGTCCGTGCCTGTTTGATTGCCGGTTTGATCACACCTATGGACCCCGCGCGAGGGAACCGACATCTCGTCGCTACGATGGCCAGGGCCGGTGGACCGTACCCGGCCGGGCCAGACCGACAGAGCTGTCACTTTTGGTAGAACGCTGGCGGCCGGCTCCAATCCCCGCTCCCGGAGGGTTTTTCCGTGCCGGCTGGAACGCTGTACCGCGGCCGGGAAGGTATGTGGTCCTGGGTGGCTCATCGAGTCACCGGCGTCCTCATCTTCTTCTTCCTGTTCGTACACGTGCTGGACACCGCTCTCGTCCGCGTCTCCCCCGAGGCGTACGACGAGGTCGTCGCCACGTACAAGAATCCGATCGTCGCGCTGCTGGAGTACGGCCTCGTGGCCGCCATCCTCTTCCACGCGCTGAACGGCCTTCGTGTCATCGCCGTGGACTTCTGGTCCAAGGGCCCTCGCTACCAGAAGCAGATGCTGTGGACCGTCATGGGCATCTGGGTCGTGCTGATGGCGGGCGCCCTGTACCCGGTCCTCGGCCACGCCGCACGTGAACTGTTCGGGAGCTGACGCCAGACATGTCTGCTGAGACCTCTTCCGCTTCGGCGATCGGCGCTGTCGAGGGCGTCGGGCCGTACGACGTCGACAACCCCGCCCCCTTCATCGAGGCGCCGCGCAAGCGCACCGGTAAGACCCCGAAGGCGACCCGCGGCAACTTCGAGATGGCCGCGTGGCTCTTCATGCGCCTGTCCGGTGTCGTCCTCGTCGTCCTCGTCATCGGCCACCTGCTGATCCAGCTCGTGCTCGACGGCGGCGTCTCCAAGATCGGCTTCGCCTTCGTGGCCGGCCGCTGGGCGTCCCCGTTCTGGCAGACCTGGGACCTGCTGATGCTGTGGCTGGCGATGCTGCACGGCGCCAACGGCCTCCGCACCGTCATCAACGACTACGCCGAGCGGCCGAACACGCGTCTGTGGCTCAAGGGCCTGCTGTACACCGCCACGGTGTTCACCATCCTTCTGGGCACGCTGGTGATCTTCACCTTCGACCCGAACATCCGCTAGGCACGGGGCTGAGGTAATCCACGTCATGAAGATCCACAAGTACGACACCGTCATCGTCGGCGCCGGCGGCGCCGGCATGCGCGCCGCCATCGAGGCGACGAAGCGCAGCCGCACCGCCGTGCTGACGAAGCTCTACCCCACCCGCTCCCACACGGGCGCCGCGCAGGGCGGCATGGCCGCCGCACTGGCGAACGTGGAGGAGGACAACTGGGAGTGGCACACCTTCGACACGGTCAAGGGCGGTGACTACCTGGTCGACCAGGACGCCGCCGAGATCCTGGCGAAGGAGGCCATCGACGCCGTCCTCGACCTGGAGAAGATGGGCCTGCCGTTCAACCGGACCCCGGACGGCACCATCGACCAGCGCCGCTTCGGCGGTCACTCCCGCAACCACGGCGAGGCCCCGGTCCGCCGGTCCTGCTACGCCGCGGACCGCACCGGCCACATGATCCTCCAGACGCTGTACCAGAACTGCGTCAAGGAGGGCGTGGAGTTCTTCAACGAGTTCTACGTCCTGGACCAGCTGATCACCGAGGTCGACGGCGTCCGCAGGTCGGCCGGTGTGGTGGCCTATGAGCTGGCCACCGGTGAGATCCACGTCTTCCAGGCGAAGGCCGTCATCTACGCGTCCGGCGGCACCGGCAAGTTCTTCAAGGTGACCTCCAACGCGCACACCCTGACCGGTGACGGCCAGGCCGCCTGCTACCGGCGCGGTCTGCCGCTGGAGGACATGGAGTTCTTCCAGTTCCACCCGACGGGCATCTGGCGCATGGGCATCCTGCTGACGGAGGGCGCCCGCGGTGAGGGCGGCATCCTCCGCAACAAGGACGGCGAGCGCTTCATGGAGAAGTACGCGCCCGTCATGAAGGACCTCGCCTCGCGTGACGTCGTCTCGCGCTCCATCTACACGGAGATCCGCGAGGGCCGCGGCTGCGGTCCCGAGGGCGACCACGTCTTCCTGGACCTGACCCACCTGCCGCCGGAGCAGCTGGACGCCAAGCTCCCGGACATCACCGAGTTCGCGCGTACGTACCTCGGCATCGAGCCCTACACGGACCCGATCCCGATCCAGCCGACCGCGCACTACGCGATGGGCGGCATCCCGACGAACGTCGAGGGTGAGGTCCTGGCGGACAACACCACCGTCGTCCCGGGTCTGTACGCCGCCGGTGAGGTCGCGTGCGTGTCGGTGCACGGCGCCAACCGCCTCGGCACCAACTCGCTGCTCGACATCAACGTGTTCGGCAAGCGCGCCGGTATCGCCGCCGCCGAGTACTCGGCGAAGGCCGACTACGTCGAGCTGCCCGAGAACCCGGCCTCCTTCGTGCAGGAGCAGGTCGAGCGGCTGCGCAACTCCACCGGCTCGGAGCGGGTCGCCGTACTCCGCAAGGAGCTTCAGGAGACGATGGACGCCAACGTGATGGTGTTCCGCACCGAGCAGACGATCAAGACGGCGGTCGAGAAGATCGCCGAGCTGCGCGAGCGCTACCTGAACGTGTCCATCCAGGACAAGGGCAAGCGGTTCAACACGGACCTGCTGGAGGCCATCGAGCTGGGCAACCTGCTCGACCTGGCCGAGGTCATGGCCGTCTCCGCGCTGGCCCGCAAGGAGTCCCGCGGCGGTCACTACCGCGAGGACTTCCCGAACCGCGACGACGTCAACTTCATGCGCCACACCATGGCGTACCGCGAGGTCGGCGCCGACGGCACCGAGACCGTCCGTCTCGACTACAAGCCCGTCGTCCAGACCCGCTACCAGCCGATGGAGCGTAAGTACTGATGGCTACACCGACCATGGACAAGGTGGAGGCGGAGGCTGCCGCCTCCCCGTACATCACGGTCACCTTCCGGATCCGCCGCTTCAACCCCGAGGTCTCGGCCGAGGCGGAGTGGCAGGACTTCCAGATCGAGATCGACCCGAAGGAGCGCGTGCTCGACGGTCTCCACAAGATCAAGTGGGACATCGACGGCTCGCTGACCTTCCGGCGCTCCTGCGCGCACGGCATCTGCGGCTCCGACGCGATGCGGATCAACGGCAAGAACAGGCTCGCCTGCAAGACGCTGATCAAGGACATCAACCCGGAGAAGCCCATCACGGTCGAGGCCATAAAGGGCCTCACGGTCCTGAAGGACCTGGTCGTGGACATGGAGCCGTTCTTCCAGGCGTACCGGGACGTCATGCCGTTCCTGGTGACCACCGGCAACGAGCCGACGCGCGAGCGTCTGCAGTCCGCCGAGGACCGCGAGCGGTTCGACGACACCACCAAGTGCATCCTGTGCGCCGCGTGCACGTCGTCCTGCCCGGTGTTCTGGAACGACGGGCAGTACTTCGGCCCGGCGGCGATCGTCAACGCGCACCGCTTCATCTTCGATTCGCGTGACGAGGCCGGCGAGCAGCGTCTTGAGATCCTCAACGACAAGGACGGCGTGTGGCGTTGCCGCACGACCTTCAACTGCACGGACGCCTGCCCGCGTGGCATCGAGGTCACGAAGGCGATCCAGGAGGTCAAGCGCGCGCTGATCACCCGCCGCTTCTGAGCAAGGAGTCACACGCTCTGCCACGGGCCCGTTTCTGTACGCTCGCCGTACAGAAACGGGCCTTTGTCATGCGAGAGCGGGGACTTATGAGCGAGCCGAACCCTAACCCCTACCTGAACGGCGGCGACTACCAGTGGGGTCCGGCCCAGCCGTACGGCCACGCGGGCGGCTACGGCTATCCGCAAGGGCCGCTCGTGCCGATGGACGCACCGGGGACGGCCCCGGGTGTTCCGCTGCTGGTGCTCGGGGACATCACGGTGATGCCGGACGCGATCGTGACCCCGAACGGGGCGCTGCCGCTCAAGGGTGCGGTGTGGAACGCCACGGACATGTCGCGGACCGAGGAGCACATCCCGGCGCACGCGGTCGTCCTGGCGATCGTCTTCTTCCTGTTCTGCCTGCTGGGCCTGCTCTTTCTGCTGATGAAGGAGAAGAGGACGACGGGCTTCGTCCAGATCACCGTCTCCAGTGGCGGCCGCCACCACGCGACGATGATCCCGGCGAACGGCCCGGACACGATCCACTGGGTGATGGGTCAGATCAACTACGCGCGGTCGCTGAGCATCTAGGCACGCGGCGCAGGGTTCGTGGCGCGGCACGGGTTCGTGGCGCGGGGCGCTCAGGCGTCCCGCACGGCCCCGTCGCGCCCCTCGGCGACCAGCATGACGCGCCGCAACATGTCGTTGAGGAGGACGCGTTCGTCCTTGCTCAGGACGCCGAGCAGCCGGTACTCCTCGTGGCCGAGCACGTCCATCGCGCCCAGCCAGGTCGACCTGCCGTCCGGCGTGAGTTCGACGACGACGCGGCGGCGGTCGGTCGTGGACGGTGTACGGCGGACGAGGCCGCGGCGCTCCAGCGCGTCGAGGCGGCCGGTGACCGAGGCGGGGGCGAGATCGAGGTCGGCGGCGAGTTCGGAGGGCGCGGTGGTGCCGCCGCGCCCGGCGAGTTTGTGAAGGGTCTCGAACTCGTGGCGTTCCAGGTCGAAGTCGACGAGCGACTGTTCGCGGACGCGGCGCAGATGCACGATGAGCTTCTTCATCCGGGTGACGGCGCCCTCGACTTCCGGGTCGAGTCCGGGCAGGACGGGCAGCCAGCGCGCCACGTGCTCGTCGGTCCAGTCGCGGGTCTCGGGCTCGTTCATGCGGCCGATCGTACGCGCGTGGCAGCCGGCTTCCGGAACAAAGTATTTCGTTGACGAATTATTCGTTACCGAAATACTGTGCGGTGCATGCCGTCCACGCCTCTGCTGCCCGTACCGCCTGCGTCCAAGCCGCACCCGCTGCGCTCGCGCCCCTTCCAACTCCTCTTCGCCGGGCGGACCCTGTCCCTCCTGGGCGACGCCGCGATTCCCGCCGCGCTCGCCCTCGCCGTCCTGGAGGCCACCGGTTCCACCTCCGCGCTCGCCCTGGTTCTGGCCTGCGCGATGGTCCCGAGGCTGCTTCTGCTGCCGCTCGGCGGCGTCGCCGGCGACCGGTTCGACGCCCGTACGGTCGCACTCGTCACCGACCTCGTGCGCTGCGCCACCCAACTGCTCGTCGGCGCGCAACTCCTCGGCGGCGAACCGCGACTGTGGCTCGTGGCGGCCGCGGAGGTGATCGGCGGCGCCGCTTCCGCCTTCGCCATGCCGACCGTCTCGCCGCTGATCACCGGCACGGTGGCCACGGATCAACTGCAGCGCGCCAACGCCGTGATGGGCGTCGCGCAGAGCGTCACACGGCTGAGCGGCCCGGCGCTGGCCGGGCTGCTGATCTACACCGCGGGGCCCGGCTGGGCGTTCGTCCTCGACGGGGTGAGCTTCGCGGTGAGCGCCGCACTGCTCTCCGCCGTACGCGTACGCCATGTCCCCGTCCCCCGGCGGTCGCTGCTCGCCGACCTCCGTGAGGGCTGGGACGAGGTCCGCGCCCGCGACTGGTACTGGACCAGCCTCATCGCCCACGCCGCGTGGAACGGCGCGGCAGCCGTCCTGATGACCCTCGGTCCCGCCATCGCCGTACAGGAGCTCGGCGGCGAGGGTGCGTGGGTGGCGCTGCTCCAGACCGGCGCCGTCGGCCTGCTGCTCGGCTCGCTGCTGGCGGGCCGGGCCCGGCCGGGGCGGCCGGTCCTCATGGCGAACCTCGGCCTCGCCACGTACGCCCTGCCCCTCGCCCTCCTCGCCGCCTCCGCTCCCGCGCCGCTGACGATCGCCGCGTACGGCATCGCACAGGCCGGACTCGGTTTCCTCTCCCCCGTGTGGAACACCTCGGTGCAGCAGGCCGTCCCCGCCCACGCGCTCGCGCGCGTGACGTCGTACGACTGGCTCCTCTCGCTCGGCGCGATGCCCCTGGGCTACGCCCTCGCGCCGCCGGCCGCGTCCGCATGGGGCCCGGAAGTCCCGCTGACCGTCGCCGCGTTCATCGTCGGCGGCGCGTGCGTGGCGACGGCGGCGGTGCCGGGCGTGCGGCGCTTCAGGTCCGTGCCAAGCCCAGCCGCTTGAACATGTTCAAGAACAGGTCTACAGTCCACGACAAGACCTTTTGAACACGTTCAAGGGAGGGTGGGGCATGGACCTCACTGTTGTCGCATACGGCATCTACCTGCTGGTCAGCGTCGCGCTCACCATCTGGGTGGCCCGCACGCTCAGCCAGAACGGCCGGATCTTCCTGGCCGATGTCCTGCACGGGAACGAGAAGCTCGCCGACGCGGTCAACCACCTGCTGGTGGTCGGCTTCTACCTCGTCAACCTCGGCTTCGTCGCGCTGCACCTCAGCCAGGACGACGCCGTCGCCGACGCACGAACGCTCTTCGAGGCGCTCTCGGTCAAGCTCGGCGTCGTACTCCTCGTCCTCGGCGTCATGCACCTCGTCAATGTCTACGTCCTCAACAAGATCCGCCGACGCGGAATGATGGAGCGCCAGCAGACCCCGCCCGTCCCGCCGCAGGGCTGGACCGGCACCGCCGACCAGGGCCCCTGGGCCGCACCTGCCACGGGAGCGTGAGCGGTCATGGGCGGCGTGTCGGGGGTGCCGGGGATACCGGTGAAGCGTCTGACCGTGCTGTACGACGCGCAGTGCTCGCTCTGCGTCCATCTGCGGCACTGGCTGATCCGGCAACCGCAGCTGGTCCCGCTGGACCTGGTCCCGGCCGCGTCGGACGAGGCCAGGCGGCGCTTCCCGGATCTCGACCACGAGAGCACCCTGCGGGAGATCACCGTGGTCGGGGACCGGGGCCAGGTGTACCGGTCCACCGCCGCCTGGATCGTCTGCCTCTGGGCCCTGGCCGAGCACCGGCCCAGGGCCAACTGGCTGGCGACGCCCGCGGGCGCGCCCTTCGCCCGGGTGACCGTCCTCGCCGCCGCGAAGTACCGGGAGGTCACCGCGGCACCGTGCGAGGACGGGCGGTGCGAGGTCCCGGGCCCGCCCCGTTAGGCTCGGTCATCGTGAACGACGTCAAGGACGAGAAGCAGAGCAAGTCGGCCGCCAAGCCCGCCAAGAGCGAGCAGACCCGCACGCTCATCCTCGAAACCGCGCTCCGGCTCTTCCAGGAGCGCGGTTACGACAGGACGACGATGCGGGCCATCGCCCAGGAGGCAGGGGTCTCGGTCGGCAACGCGTACTACTACTTCTCGTCCAAGGAGCACCTGGTCCAGGGCTTCTACGACCGCATCGCCGAGCAGCACCAGGCAGCGGTCGCGGACATCCTGGAGGGCGACGAGAAGGACCTCACGGCACGCATCCGCGGAGTCCTCCTCGGCTGGCTCGACATCGCCGAGCCGTACCACGAGTTCGCGGCCCAGTTCTTCAAGAACGCCGCCGACCCGGACAGTCCGCTCAGTCCGTTCTCGCCGGAGTCGGAAGGCCCCCGGGACGCGGCGATCGAGGTCCACCGCCGGGTGCTGTCCGGGGCCGCCGTCAAGGTGGATCCCGAACTGGCCGAGGCGCTGCCGCAGTTGCTGTGGCTCCAGCAGATGGGACTCGTGCTGTTCTGGGTGTACGACCGCTCCGAGGGCTGCGCCAACAGCCGCCGCCTGGTCGAGCGGCTCGCGCCCGTCACGGCCCGCGCGATCTCGCTCTCCCGCTTCCGGATCCTGCGCCCCCTGGTGAAGGAGACGCACGAGCTGCTCAGGGACTTCATGCCGACCGCGGCCGGGATGGCCGCGTCGGGCAAGCCCAAGCGTTCGGTGAGCCGGAAGGACTCAGGTCCGGGAGCCTGACCCGAGGCTGCACGGTCCGAGGGCCGGTGATCCGTCAGGCCTGCCGGGACGCCAGTTCCACGACGGTGATGTCGGACGGCGCGCCGACCCGCACCGGCGGCCCCCACGCGCCCGCGCCCCGCGACACGTAGAGCTGGGTGTCGCCGTACCGCTCCAGACCGGCGACGGTCGGATTGGCCAGCTCCGCCACGAAGTTGCCGGGCCAGAGCTGACCGCCGTGCGTGTGCCCGGACAGCTGGAGATCCACTCCGTGGCGTACGGCGTCGTCGATCACGATGGGCTGGTGGGCGAGGAGGACGGACGCGCGGGTCCGGTCACGGTCGCCGAGTGCGCGGTCGAAGTCGGGGCCCTGGCCCTCGCTCTCGCCCGCGACGTCGTCGACGCCCGCGAGATCGAAGCCGGCGATCTCGACGCGGTCGTTGCGGAGCGGAGTGAGACCGAGCTCGCGTACGTGGTCGACCCAGGCGTCGGCGCCGGAGAAGTACTCGTGGTTGCCGGTGACGAAGTAGGACCCGTGCCGCGCCCGGAGCTGTGCGAGCGGCTCGGCGGCGTGTCCGAGGTCGGCGACGCTGCCGTCGACGAGGTCGCCGACGACCGCGACGAGGTCGGGCTGCGTGGCGTTGATCGTGTCGACGATCCGCTGGGTGTGGGCGCGGCCGAGGATCGGGCCGAGGTGGATGTCGCTGACGACGGCGATCCGATACCCGTGCGCCCCGCGCGCGAGCTTCGCGAGCGGCACGGTGACCCGCTTCACCCGGGGTCCGCGCAGCACCCCGTACGTCCCGTATCCGACGGTGCCCGCGGCGACCGCGGCCGCCGCACCGCCGGCGACGCGGGCGACGAAAAGCCGCCGCGACAGCTCGGGGCGCACGTCCTGGCGTATGTCCTGGCGTACGTCTGCAGCCGCGCCCGAGCCGGAGGCCGCGCCCGCTCCCACGGCTGCGTCGGACCGGGGCGCTTCGGCGTCCGGCCGGCCGTCGACGGCGACGGCGACGCTCGTGGCGCCGTCCGCGGACCCGCCCGCGGCCGCCGGAGCGCGCTCGCCGGTGCTTCCGGACGTCGAACGCGTCGACGCGGCCATGTCCACCGCACCCGCGTCCGCCGCCACGTCGACGGCCTCACCCGGGCCGGGCACTGACCGGGCGTCATCCCGCCGCGCCAGGGCCCGGCGCAGAAGGGGCCGCACGCCCTCCGCCACGACCAGCGCCAGCGTCAGGTACAGCAGCGTGGCGAGCCACAGGTAGCCCGGCCATGCCAGGACCTGCTCGAGCCAGAACGGCGCACCCGCGCGCCCCGACACCAGCGCGCCGACCGAGAGGAGCGGAAGCAGCACCACGGCCACCGTGCCCGCGCGGCGCGCGGCGCTCCCCGGCACCGTCGTGTCGCGGACCAGGCGACGCCAGACGTACCAGTGGACGCCCACGAGCACGGCGAGGACGACAGCGATCACAAGCAGGACGATCAGCACGGCACCGTTCCCTCAGTTCCCTGATCCGCGGTCGCGACGCGATGCGCGTACGCCACGCAACCCGATGACCCCGACCGCCGTCCCCAGGAGAAAGGACGTGATGGCGAGCAGCAGATGGACCCAGAAGTACGCAGTCGGGTCACCCGCGTCGTCGAAGGCGAGCCCGCTGGCGTCCTGCCACAGGTTCTTGACGAAAGTGACCCAGATGACCCAGCTCCACACCCCGAACGCGAGCAGGAACCAGGAGACGGGGCGGCTGAGCTTCATGGACCCAGTATCACCGGTGTCCTCCATACCGGTGTGGCGGGGTCCCGGGGATGGGCTGTACCGGCGGCGCTCGCGGCGGGTCACCCTGCCGGTGTCAACATCGCCGTCAACTCCATGTACTTTCTCGTCCGTGTCTGCTTTGAAGAAGACCGCATTGACGGTCGCCGCCGCCGCGTTGCTGCCCGCCCTCGCCGCCGCGCCCGCATCGGCGGTCACCCGGACGGTCGAGAAGGACAACAACGGTCCGAAGCCCCCGGCCGTCATGTCGACCGTCGGCGGCGCGCAGCTCGGCAAGCCAGGCACCCAGGTCGATCTCGCACCCGGCGCCCCCGTCCTCCCCAAGGATCTGACGGGGCGCTCCTGGATCGTCGCGGACGCGGAGAGCGGTGATGTGCTCGCCGCCCACAACGCGCACTGGCGGCTGCCTCCCGCGTCCACGCTGAAGATGCTCTTCGCGGACACCGTCCTGCCCAAGCTGTCCAGGGACGAGGCGTACACGGTCACGAACAACGACCTCGCCGGTGTCGGCGAGGGCAGCAGCCTCGTCGGGGTCAAGGAGGACCAGACCTACACCGTCCACGATCTCTGGCTGGGCGTCTTCCTCCGTTCGGGGAACGACGCCGTCCACGTACTGGCCGAGATGAACGGCGGCGTCCCGCAGACCGTCCAGGAGATGCAGGACCACGCCGATGAGCTGCAGGCGCTCGACACGCACGTCGTCACGCCGGACGGCTACGACGAGACGGGCCAGGTGTCCAGCGCGTACGACCTGACCCTGATCGCCCGCAGCGGGATGCAGAAGAAGGACTTCCGGGAGTACTGCTCGACCGCACGCGCCGAGTTCCCGGGCGAGCAGAAGCCGGGCAAGAAGCGCGAGACGTTCGAGATCCAGAACACCAACCGACTGCTCACCGGCGACTTCGGCCTCAATCCCTACGAGGGCATCGCGGGCGTCAAGAACGGCAACACCACGCACGCGGGCGCGACCTTCACCGGTGTCGCGGAGCGGAACGGCAAGGTGCTGCTCGTCACCGTCATGAACCCGTCGTCGGACGAGAGCCAGGCCGTCTACAAGGAGACCGCCCGCCTCCTCGACTGGGGTTTCGCGGCGGCCGGGAAGGTGAAGCCGGTCGGCGAACTGGTTCCGCCGAAGTCCGCGCGTACGGACCCGTCCAACGGTTCCGAGTCGACGGCCGGCACCGGCGAGGACGGCAAGAAGAACCGGCCGGGCCCGGCGAAGGCGTCGGCCGCGAGCCACGAGGGCTCCACCGGCGTGGGCGTCGCGATCGCGATCGTCGGCGGCGTACTGGTACTGCTCGCCGGGGCGGTGTTCCTGGTCAACCGCCGCTGGCCGCTGCCCGATCTGGTCCGCCGCCTTCCGCGCCGCTAGGTCCGTCCCGCGGCGCTTCGGCGTCGTCGCCGACCGACGGCGTCGCCGTCCAGGCGGCGCAGTACAGCAGCAGCCTCGCCGTGAAGTTGATCCACAGCAGCAGCGCGATCGGCACGCCGAACGCCCCGTACATCGACTTCGTCGCGACGCCCGAGATATAGCCGCTGAGCAGCAGCTTCAGCAGCTCGAAGCCGACCGCGCCCAGCAGCGCCGCCACGATCAGCCTGCGGCGCGGCGGCTTCACCCCGGGCAGCAGCGTCAGTACGTACAGAAGCATCAGGAAGTCGGCGAGCACCGCGACGGCGAGGGCGGCGATCCGCAGCAGGACGCCGCCCGCCCCGTCCTGTTCGATGCCCAGCCGTTCCGCGCCCCAGCCGACGGCACTGGAGCCGAGCGAGGACGCGGCGAACGACGCCAGTACGACCGCGCCGAGCCCGAGCAGGACGACCGTGTCCTTGGCCTTCCGTACGAACGGATTGTGCTCGCCCTCTTCGTCCAGCTCCCAGACCACGCGCAGGCACTCCCGCATCGAGCCGATCCAGCCGATGCCGGTCAGGAGCAGCAGCGCGCCGGCGATCAGCCCGACCGTCCCGGCGTTGTCGACGAGGCCCCCGATGTTGAGCTGCTCGGAGATCCCGGGCACCTGCTCGGCCAGCTTGTCCTCGATCGTGCGCAGCTGCTCAGGGCTGAGCAACGCCGCGCCGATCGCCGCGGCGACCGTGACCAGCGGGAAGAGCGCGAGAAAGCTGATGAAGGTGATGGCCGCCGCGAGCCGGGTCCAGTGCGCCCGGTCGAGCCGCTCGTACGATCGCCATGCGTGGGTCCTCATCAGCCGCTGTACGAGCGGGCCGATGACGGGGAGCCGGGTGAGCCAGTCCATGAGTTCCCTCTTCCCGCGAGTCCGAAGACCAAGGTCCTTGTCCCCCGGAAGCGCAGGCAGAACACCTCCGGCACCGGTGCGCGGCTACGGTCGCGCGGCTCACAGGTCCGCCACGGCCATGCCGTACATCGCCAGCCACACCAGCCCGATGACGGCGAGCGGCCGGTCGCGCAGGACGACCTCCTCCGGTGCACCGGCCGCGCCCCGGTCGGCGAACACGGCGTACCGCAGCACCGCGAGGATGAACGCGATCATCGAGAGCTGCCGCCAGGGCAGCAGCGAACCGTTCGCGGTCCCACCGCTTTCCAGCGCCCAGAGGCAGTACCCGAGGACCGCGACCCCGGCCGCCAACTGCCAGACGAAGCGCAGATATCCGGCGGTGTAGGTGGAGAGCAGCGCCCGGGTCGCGCCTCCCGCGTCCGCCATCTCCACGGCCTCCGAGTAGCGCTTGGCGGCCACCATGAAGAGCGCACCGAAGCCGGTGGTGATCAGGAACCAGCGGGAGAGCGGGATGGCCAGCGCCACTCCGCCGACCATCGCCCGCATCAGGAAGCCGGTGGTGACGACGGCCAGGTCGACGACGAGGACGTGCTTGAGCCGGACGCAGTACGCGAGCTGCATCACGACGTACGCGGTCAGCAGCGCGGCCGTCATCGCGTTGCAGAGGACCACGGCCGCGGCGGTCGTGGCGATGGCGAGGAGCGCGCCCGCCGTGTAGGCGACGGGCACGGGTACGTCCCCGGCGGCCACCGGGCGGCGGCACTTCGCCGGGTGTGCCCGGTCGGCTTCGGCGTCGCGCGCGTCGTTGATCAGGTAGACGGCGGATGCGGCGGTGGTGAAGAGGGTGAAGACGACGGCCAGTTGGACGGCGGTGTGCCGGGACGTCAGCTCACCCGCGGCGGCGGGGGCCGCCACGACCAGCACGTTCTTGATCCACTGGCGCGGGCGTGCGGTCCTGACGAGCCCGACGGGCAGGCTCAGCCGGTGTCGCGGGCGGGTGGGCGCTGGAGGGCCGGGCCGCTCCGGCTGCTCCAGCAGAGCGGTGCTGCGCTCAGCCATGGATCCCCCCGCCGCCGGGGCTCCTCCGGAGCCACGTGCGGTCCGGCGTCGGCTGCTTCCGAGCCCGTCCGGCGCGTGCGGACGAACACCCCGGCTCGCCGCCCGGCACCGGCAGCCACGCCGTGCCCAGGCGCGCCGCCAGCGTGCCCAGAAGCGCGCCCGCGGCCACGTCGGTCGGGTAGTGGACGCCGACGACCAGCCGGGACACACACATCGCGGCGGCCAGCGGGGACACCAGCCGGCGCCCGGCCGGGCGCAGCACGCCGAAGGCGACGGCAGCGGCGGCCGCGGCGGTGGCGTGCGAGCTGGGGAAGGAGTACCGGCCCGCGGTGCGTACGAGCGGCTCGCGTGCGGGCAGTCGCGGGCGTGGACGGCGTACCACCCACTTGATGCCGATACTCGCCAGATGGGCCCCGCCGACCAGTGCGGTCGCGCGCAGCCAGTCGCGGCGCCGCTCCCGGTCGGCCTTCGCGCACGCGAGCCCCGCCGTGATCCACAGCGCGCTGTGCTCGCCGCTGCGCGAGAGCGCGCGGGCCGCCGCGGCCACGCCCGGCTGCCGGCCGCAGTCGCGCATGGCCACCAGCAGCCGGTGATCGGCGGCCGCCAGGCCCGCGCCGCCCGCCCGGTCGACGTATCGCATCTGCCACCCCTTTCGATCAACCAGGGGCCGACTCTTCTCAACCGGAGGCCATCATTCACGGCAATCTTTGATGACACTCGGATAATCACCCATTTCGGCGAGTCAGCTGAGATGAGCCGCAAATGCCTCATAGAGGGCGATAGCGTCGCACGTATGTCTGCCGACTCCCGTTCCACCGCGTCGACTCCGACTTCCGGTTCGACGCCTTCCGGTTCGACGCCTTCCGGTTCGTCGATTTCCCGTTCGTCGACTTCCGGCTCGTCGACCACAACCGACGACCTGCCCGTGGCCGTGACCGGCTGGGGCCGTACCGCCCCCTCGGCCGCGCTGCTCGTCCGCCCCCGTACGTACGAGGAGGCGGCGGCGGCCGTACGCGGCTGCGGGGCACGCGGCTCCATCGCGCGCGGTCTCGGAAGGGCGTACGGCGACGCGGCGCAGAACGCGGGCGGCGCGGTCCTCGACATGACCGGCCTCGACCGGATCCGCTCCATCGACGCGGAGGCGGGCGTCGTGGTGTGCGACGCGGGCGTGAGCCTGCACCGGTTGATGGAGGTGCTGCTTCCGCTCGGCTGGTTCGTACCGGTCACGCCCGGGACCCGCTATGTGACGGTCGGCGGGGCCATCGGCGCCGACATCCACGGAAAGAACCACCATGTCTCCGGCTCCTTCTGCCGCCATGTGCTGTCGCTGGAACTGCTCACCGCCGACGGTGAGGTACGTAGGGCCCTGCCCGGCACGGAGCTCTTCGATGCGACGGCGGGCGGGATGGGCCTGACCGGAGTGATCCTCTCCGCCGCGGTCCGGCTGCACCGCGTCGAGACCTCCCTGATGTCGGTCGACACCGAACGGGCCGCCGACCTCGACGACTTGATGGCCCGGCTCACCGCCACCGACCACCGCTACCGCTACTCCGTCGCCTGGATCGATCTGCTCGCGCGCGGCGCGGCGACGGGCCGCGCGGTCCTCACCCGCGGGGAGCACGCGCCTCTCGAAGCGCTCCCGCCGCGCGCTCTGCGCCGCCCGCTGGAGTTCCGCCCCGGCCGGCTCCCGGCGGCCCCCGGCTTCGTACCGGAGGGACTCCTCGGCCGTACATCGGTCGCTCTCTTCAACGAGCTCTGGTACCGCAGGGCGCCGCGCTCGCGCACCGGCGAGCTCCAGAAGATCTCCGCCTTCTTCCACCCCCTCGACGGGGTCCCGCACTGGAACCGGATCTACGGGCGGAGCGGCTTCGTCCAGTACCAGTTCGTCGTCGGGTACGGGCAGGAGGAAGCGCTGCGCCGGATCGTGCGGCGGATCTCCCGGCACGGCTGTCCGTCGTTCCTGGCCGTGCTCAAGCGCTTCGGCGAGGGCGATGCCGGCTGGCTGTCGTTCCCCATGCCCGGCTGGACGCTGGCCCTGGACATCCCGGCGCGGATGCCGGGGCTCGGCGCCTTCCTGGACGAGCTGGACGAGGACGTGGCGGGGGCCGGGGGGCGGGTGTACCTGGCCAAGGACTCACGGCTGCGGCCGGAGCTGCTGGCCGCGATGTATCCCCGGCTGGACCGTTTCCGGGCGCTGCGCGCCGAGCTCGATCCGAGCGGGGTGTTCGTTTCGGACCTGTCCCGCCGCCTGTCTCTGTGAGCCGCCCGTCCCTGTTGAGCCGCCCGTCCCTGTCCAGCCGCCTGTCTCTGTGAGGAGCTTCTCGTCATGAAGGACGCCTTCGGCAGCCCCCAGTCCCTGCTGGTCCTCGGCGGTACGTCCGAGATCGGCCTGGCCACGGCGCGCCGGCTGGTCGCCCGCCGGACCCGCAGGGTCCGGCTGGCCGGCCGCCCGTCCCCCGCGATGGACGCGGCCGCGGCCTCGCTCCGCGGCCTGGGCGCGGACGTGCTCACGGTCCCGTTCGACGCCCTCGAACCCGCGACGCACGAGGAGGTCATCGGCAAGGTCTTCGCGGAGGGCGACATCGACATGGTGCTGCTCGCCTTCGGGGTCCTCGGCGACCAGGCGCGGGACGAGGCCGAGCCGCTCTCCGCGGTGCGGGTCGCCCAGACGAACTACACCGGAGCGGTCTCCTCCGGACTGGCCTGCGCGGCCGCCCTGCAGGCCCAGGGCCATGGCTCGCTCGTCGTGCTGTCATCGGTGGCGGCCGAGCGGGCCCGGCGGGCCAACTTCATCTACGGGTCGTCGAAGGCGGGCCTGGACGCCTTCGCCCAGGGGCTCGGCGACGCCCTCCACGGCACGGGCGTGCACGTGATGGTGGTCAGGCCCGGTTTCGTACGGTCGAAGATGACGGCGGGCCTGCCGGAGGCGCCACTGGCCACCACCCCGGAGGCGGTCGCCGAGGCGATCGAGACGGGGCTGCGGCGGCGCTCGGAAACGGTGTGGGTGCCCGGGCAGCTACGACTGGTGATGTCCGCGCTGCGGCACGTGCCCCGGCCGGTCTTCCGGCGGCTTCCGCTCTGATCGGCGGGGGTGCGCTGTGATCAGCAGGGGGTGACAGGGGTGCCGGCCGGCGTTTCGACCGAGGTGGCCTGCGCGGGCACGTTGGACAGCGTCGAACCGCTCCCGAAGGCGTACACCTGAAGCTTGCGCCACACCCCGTCCGCGCCCTGCTCGTACAGCGCGAACGACGTGCACGTCCACGCCGCCTCGTAGTCGGCCAGCTCCTCGTACGCCCGGTCCATCGCCTCGTCGGCGATGCCGTGCGCCACGGTCACGTGCGGGTGGTACGGGAACTGCAGCTCCCGGACCAGCGGTCCCGACGCGTCCCGGACCCGCTGCTGCAACTGCGTACAGGCCGAGGCGCCCTCGACGACCTTGACGTAGACGACGGGCGAGAGGGGGCGGAAGGTCCCGGTGCCGGACAGCCGCATCGGGAACGGTCTGCTCGTCGCCGCGACCCGGGCGAGGTGCGCCTCCACGGACGGCAGCGCGGAGGCGTCGGCCTCGGTGGGCGGGAGGAGGGTGACGTGCGTGGGGATGCCGTGCGCGGCGGGATCCCCGAAGCCCGCGCGCTGCTCCTGGAGCAGGCTGCCGTAGGGCTCCGGGACCGCGATCGAAACGCCGAGCGTTACGGTCCCCACGTCGTTCTCCTCATTCGTCGGACGGTCGGTGCAGCCGCCAGTGTGACCGCTGCACCGCCGCTGTGGCCAGGGTCCTTGGACTCAGTGCTTGGCAGGCAGGAAGCCCACCCGGTCGTAGGTCCGCGCGAGGGTCTCGGCGGCGACCGTGCGGGCCTTCTCCGCTCCCTTGGCGAGGATGGAGTCCAGCGTCTCCGGGTCGTCCAGATACTCCTGCGTACGCGCCCGGAACGGTGTGACGAAGTCCACCATGACCTCGGCGAGGTCGGTCTTCAGCGCACCGTAGCCCTTGCCCTCGTATTTCTGCTCCAGATCCGCGATCGCCGTACCGGTGAGGGTGGAGTAGATCGTGAGCAGGTTGCTGACGCCCGGCTTCTCGTCCTCGTCGAAACGGATGACGGTGTCGGTGTCGGTGACGGCGCTCTTGATCTTCTTCGCGCTGGCCTTCGGGTCGTCGAGCAGGTTGATCAGGCCCTTGGGGTTGGCCGTCGACTTGCTCATCTTGGCGGACGGGTCCTGCAGGTCGCAGATCTTCGCCGTCTCCTTGAGGATGTACGGCTTGGGGATCGTGAAGGTGTCGCCGTACCGGCCGTTGAAGCGCTCCGCGAGGTCGCGGGTCAGCTCGATGTGCTGGCGCTGGTCCCCGCCGACCGGGACCTCGTTCGCCTGGTACAGGAGGATGTCCGCGACCTGCAGGATCGGGTACGTGAAGAGGCCGACGGTGGCGCGCTCGGCGCCCTGCTTGGCGGACTTGTCCTTGAACTGGGTCATGCGGGAGGCCTCGCCGAAGCCGGTGAGGCAGTTCATGACCCAGCCGAGCTGGGCGTGCTCCGGGACATGGCTCTGGACGAACAGGGTGCAGCGCTCCGGGTCGAGGCCCGCGGCGAGCAGCTGGGCGGCGGCGAGGCGGGTGTTGGCCCGCAGCTCGGCCGGGTCCTGCGGGACCGTGATCGCATGCAGGTCCACGACCATGTAGAAGGCGTCGTGGGTCTCCTGCAGCGCGACCCACTGGCGGACCGCGCCGAGGTAGTTGCCGAGGTGGAACGAGCCTGCGGTGGGCTGGATTCCGGAGAGCACGCGAGGACTGTCAGAGGCCATGCCCAGCATTGTCTCAGGTACCGCCGACAGGACGGGAACCGATCGCGACTTCAGGCCGCGCTCCGACCGTCGTCGACGAGGCCGCGGTGATCACGCGCGTACGTTCCGGGCAGCTCCGGTGTCCGGCGCCGGCCGGCCGGGCCCGGGCAGCCTGGTCGGACCTCCGACGGCGAGGCGGCAGCCCGACCGGGCAGGCTCGGCCGCACGCAGGCGGCCTTACGTGGGCCGGGCACCCGTCGGGAGAACTGGACAGCAGGCTGGGCCCGCAGCCCGGGGTGTCCGCCCCGGCCGGCGGAATCGCCGGAGCCGGGACGGCTCCCGGGCGCGGGCGCGCCGGGGTCAGGCCGGCAGGCCCGGCGCGGGGAAGGACGCCATCAGCTCGGCCACCTCGGCGCGGATGACGGCCAGGGCCTCCTCGTCCTCCGCCCGGGCGGCGGTGACGCCACGGTCGATCCAGTCGGCGACGGCCGGCATGTGCTCCGTGGAGAGTCCGCGGGAGGTGAGGGAGGGGGTGCCGATACGGATGCCGGAGGGGTCGAAGGGCTTCCGGGTGTCGTAGGGGACGGTGTTGTAGTTGACGACGATCCCCGCGCGGTCCAGCGCTTTCGCCGCGACCTTGCCCGGGACGTCCTTGGGCGTGAGGTCCATCAGGATCAGATGGTTGTCGGTGCCGCCGGAGACCAGGTCGAAGCCGCGGGCGAGCAGTTCTTCGGCGAGGGCCTTGGCGTTGGCGACGATCGCGTGCGCGTAGTCACGGAAGGAGGGCTGGGCCGCCTCGTGCAGGGCGACCGCGATCGCGGCGGTGGTCTGGTTGTGCGGGCCGCCCTGGAGGCCGGGGAAGACCGCCTTGTCGATGGCCTTCGCGTGCTCCTCGCGGCACATCAGCATCGCCCCGCGCGGGCCCCGCAGCGTCTTGTGCGTGGTCGTGGAGATCACGTCCGCGTGCGGCACCGGCGAGGGATGCGCGCCGCCCGCGATCAGGCCGGCGATGTGCGCGACGTCGGCGACCAGCACGGCTCCGGCCTCGCGGGCGATCTCGCCGAAGGCGGCGAAGTCGATGGTGCGGGGAAGGGCCGTGCCGCCGCAGAAGATGACCTTGGGCCGCTCCTTGAGGGCCAGTTCGCGCACCTCGTCGAAGTCGAGGAGGCCGGTGTCCTTGCGCACCCCGTACTGCACGCCGCGGAACCACTTGCCGGTCGCGGAGACGCCCCACCCGTGGGTGAGGTGGCCGCCCATCGGGAGGGCCATGCCCATCACGGTGTCGCCGGGCTCGGCGAAGGCGAGATAGACGGCGAGGTTGGCCGGGGAGCCGGAGTAGGGCTGGACGTTGGCGTGGTCGACGCCGAAGAGCGCCTTCGCGCGGGCGATGGCGAGCAGCTCGACCTGGTCGATGTTCTGCTGGCCCTCGTAGTAGCGGCGCCCGGGGTAGCCCTCGCTGTACTTGTTCTGCAGGACGGTGCCGGAGGCTTCGAGCACCGCCCGCGAGACGTAGTTCTCGCTGGGAATGAGCCGCAGCGTGTCGGCCTGCAGCCGCTCCTCGGCGCCGATGAGTGCGGCCAGCTCGGGGTCGGTGGCGGTGAGCGCGGGATGGGTCTGCTGGGTGGGAACTGTCATGGCGTCCTCCGGGGCGGGCAGTCGGTGTCCCCGAGGTGCGGCTTGGAGTCCCCCGCCGGAGGCAGGGGGCGGGCGGCACCCACACGGGATGTGTCCCTTGGTGCCCAGGCGGGCGGCACCTCGTCGGTTCTGCCGCACACGGCTCCCCCGCGGTCCGTTCCGCGTACGCCAGTCGCCGTGCGTACCGCCCACATTACTCGCGGCCGCACCGGAGCCCGGCCACGGGTTCCGAAACCGCAGGGAAACGGGAAGGTGTCCGGCGAGTCGCTCCCGAGGCTCAATGTTTCTTCTCGCGGTAGCCGAGCGACGATAGAAAGGGGCATACCCCGGCCCCGGTCCGGGCCCATCCGGCCCCGGTCCGACCGACCCACGCCGCAGGACGAACGGAGACCCCGTGTCTGCTACGGAGAGAGCGATCGCCTCCGCGGAGGCGCACAGCGCCCACAACTACCACCCGCTGCCCGTCATGATCACCTCGGCGGAAGGCGCGTGGATGACGGACGTCGAGGGGCGCCGCTACCTCGACATGCTCGCCGGGTACTCGGCGCTCAACTTCGGCCACGGCAACCGGCGGCTCATCGATGCCGCGAAGGCCCAGCTGGAGCGGGTGACGCTGACCTCCAGGGCGTTCCACCACGACCGGTTCGCCGATTTCTGCACCCAGCTCGCCGAGCTGTGCGGCATGGAGATGGTGCTGCCCATGAACACCGGGGCGGAGGCGGTGGAGACCGCCGTCAAGACCGCCCGGAAGTGGGGGTACAAGGTCAAGGGCGTCCCGCCCGGCCAGGCGAAGATCGTCGTCGCGGCCAACAACTTCCACGGCCGCACGACCACGATCGTCAGCTTCTCCACCGACCCGGAGGCCCGCGCCGACTTCGGCCCGTACACGCCGGGCTTCGAGATCGTCCCGTACGGCGATCTGACCGCCCTGCACCGGGCGTGCAGTGCGAACACGGTGGCGGTGCTGCTGGAGCCGATCCAGGGCGAGGCCGGGGTCCTGGTGCCGCCGGCCGGCTATCTGGCCGGGGTGCGCGAGCTGACCCGCGAGCGGAACGTGCTGTTCATCGCGGACGAGATCCAGTCCGGCCTGGGTCGCACCGGCCGCACCTTCGCCTGTGAGCACGAGGGCGTCGTCCCCGACATGTACATCCTGGGCAAGGCGCTGGGCGGCGGTGTCGTCCCCGTCTCGGCGGTCGTCTCCTCGACCGAGGTGCTCGGGGTCTACCGGCCCGGTGAGCACGGTTCGACGTTCGGCGGCAATCCGCTGGCCTGTGCCGTGGCGCTGGAGGTCATCGCGATGCTGCGGACCGGCGAGTTCCAGCAGCGCGCCACCGAGCTGGGCGAGCACCTCCACCACGAGCTGGGCCTGCTGGTCGGCGGGGGCGCCGTGGAAGCGGTGCGCGGCCGCGGGCTGTGGGCCGGGATCGACATCGTCCCGTCGCACGGCACGGGCCGGGAGATCTCCGAGAAGCTGATGGACCGCGGTGTGCTGGTGAAGGACACCCACGGTTCGACGATCCGGATCGCTCCGCCGCTGGTGATCAGCAAGGAGGACCTGGACTGGGGCCTCGACCAGCTGCGCGCGGTGCTGGCCGGCGAGTGAGCCCGCGCGGGTGGTGGGCCGGGCCCCTGTGGGGCAGGGCCCACCACCCGCGCCGGAACGTGCCGGGTTCGCGTACGGCCCTCCGGGCAGGGCCTACAGAATCACGTGCGGCAGGAAGCGGGCGTACTCGTCCGTGACCGGACCTGCGGACTCACGGATCCCCAGCCCCGCCGACTCGCCCTCGACGACCCACGCACCGAGCACGACCCGATTGCCGTCGAAGTCGGGCAGCGGCGCCAACTCCTGGTAGCAACACGCCTCTTCGCGTACCACCGGGTCCGCACCGGGCTCGTGGATCGTGACGCCCGCGCCCTCGCGGCCCAGCAGCGGCTTGGCGACATAGCCGCTGGTGGCGGCGAGTTCGCGCGGGCCGTCGAGATACGCGGGCAGCAGATTCGGGTGCCCGGGATACAGCTCCCACAGCACCGCGAGCAGCGCCTTGTTGGACAGCAGCATCTTCCAGGCGGGCTCGATCCAGCAGGTGGTGCCGGTGCCGCCGCCGTTGTCCAGGGTGTCGAGGACGTACGGGCCGAAGCGGTCCGTGGTCAGCCACTCCCACGGGTAGAGCTTGAAGCAGCTGCGGATGAAGCGCAGCCGGTCGTCCACGAACCGTCCGGAGAGCCGGTCCCAGCCGATCCGTTCGACCGACAGCGCCTCGGTGGCGAGCCCGGCCTGCTGAGCGGTTTCGCGCAGATACGCGACCGTCATCAGGTCCTCGCCGAGCTCGTCCCCGTCGGAGTGCACGAAGTGCACCGGGCCGGGCGGCAGCAGCGGCGCCTGCCGCTTCCAGGCGTCGACGAGCCGCTCGTGCAGGGAGTTCCACTGGTCGGCGCCGGGGAAGCGTTCCTCCATCCAGAACCACTGGGGGCTGGCCGCCTCGACGAGCGAGGTGGGCGTGTCCGCGTTGTACTCCAGCATCTTGGCCGGGCCGTTGCCGTCGTAGCGCAGGTCGAACCGTCCGTAGATGGAGGGCAGTTCGGCGCGGCGCCGCCACGACTCGGCGACCCGCCTGGCCAGCCGCCGATCGGTGATGCCGAGGTCCGCGAAGCGGTTGTGCTCCACGATGTGCGCGGCCGCGGCCAGGCACATGGCGTGCAGCTCCTCGACGACCTCCTCCAGCGCCTCGACCTCGGGCAGCGAGAACTCGTAGTACGCGCTCTCGTCCCAGTACGGGCGCAGCGAACCGTCCGGGTAGCGGGTGAGCGGATAGATGAGCCCCTGCTCCTCGACGGTTTCCTGCCAGCCGGGGCGGGGTTCTATGGTGTGGCGCTTCATCGGTGTGTACGTGTCCCGGCTCAGCCGCCGCCGCTGCTGGACCCGCCGAAACCGCCGCTGTCCACGGCCGACTTCTCGTAGCTGCCGCCGGAGACCTTGCCGCTGCGGACGCTGCCGCCGTAGTAGTAGCGGCCGGTGGTGTGCCCGTCCCCGTCGTCGTCGCACTCGTAGTCGGGCAGCACCTCGTACGTCACGGGGTCGATGCACCGCTCGTCCGGCTCCGAGCCGCAGGACGTCAGCGTCGCCGCGAGCACCCCCATACCGCCGAGCACCACTGTGCCCGACCTCAGCCTGCGCCGCGCCATCCTCCGGCCTCCCCGTCCTTGTACACATCAAGCCAGTCAATGAACCGCCGCACAGACTAGATGGCCGCGCCGCCCCGCCGTAAGCCCGGTCCACGAACCCTCCGCAACTAGAGTCGCTTTGTGTTCTTTGGGATGTTCTGCGCGATTGCCTCGGCGGTCTGCTACGGCCTGGCCACCGTCTTCCAGGCGGTCGCCGCCCGTGCCGTCGTCGAACCGGCCACGGCCTCCGGGGTGGACCCCGCGCTGTTCCTGCGCGCGGTGCGGCAGTGGCGTTACCTGGTCGGACTCGCCCTGGACGGCGCGGGGTTCGCGCTCCAGATCGTGGCGCTGCGGCTGATTCCGATCTACGCGGTGGGCGCGGCGCTCGCCGCGAGCCTGGCGGTGACGGCGGTGGCCGCGACGCGGGTGCTGTCGGTGCGGCTCAGCCGTACCGAGTGGGCCGCGGTCGGCTCGGTCTGCGCCGGCCTCGGAATGCTGGGCCTCGCCTCGGGCCCGGAGGGCGAGACGCCCGCGCCGCCCGAGCTGAAGTGGGTGCTGCTCGGCACCTCGGTCCTGGTCCTGCTGATCGGCGCGGCGGCGGGCCGGCTGCCGGGCCGCGCCCGGGCGCTGGTGCTGGGCATGGGCGCGGGCATCGGCTTCGGGGTGCCCGAGGTGGCGGTTCGGCTGCTGGACTCGGTGGACTTCACGAACCCGGCGCTGTACGCGCTGCTGCTCGGTGGGGCGGCGGCGTTTCTGCTGCTCACCTCGGCTTTCGCGCGGGGCTCGGTGACCACGGCGACGGCGGGGCTGGTGCTGACGGAGACCCTGATCCCCTCGGCGGTCGGGGTCGTCTGGCTCGGTGACCGCACGCGCGAGGGGCTGGCGTGGCTCGCGATCACGGGGTTCGCGATCTCGGTGGCGGGTGCGCTGGTGCTGGCGCGTTTCGGCGAGCTCCCGACGCCGGCGGCGGCCGCGGGTCCGGGTCGTCCGGATCCGGACGACCCGGCGGCGCCCGAGTCCGCCGAGGCGAACGGCGGGCCCCCGGCGCGGGGCTAGGGGGTGTCCGGCGATGTGACCGGCGCCGTCCGGTCGGCCCGCGTGTCCGTCCTCGATCGCCGGACGGGCTCAAAATGAGCGCCCCCTCATGGCAGCACCCTGCACAAGGCATCCAGCGCCCCCGACCATGCGCTGTCCGACGGCGTTCCGTAGCCCACGACGAGGGCGTCGCGGCCGCGCGGGGTCGAGGGGTGGCGGTAGCGGGAGAGGCCCTCCAGAGCGAGGCCCTGCCAGGCCGCCGCCTGGACGACCGTGCGTTCCGTGCCCGGGGGGAGTTCGAGGACCGCGTGCATGCCGGCCGCGATGCCGCTGACCCGGATGTCCGGGGCACGTTCCGCGAGGGACTCGACGAGCTGGTCGCGGCGGCGCCGGTAGCGCAGCCGCATGCCGCGTACATGGCGGTCGTACGCGCCCGAGGCGATGAACTCCGCGAGCGTCAGCTGGTCCGGCGTCCCCGACGCCCAGTCCGCCTCGCCCTTCGCCGCCGCGACCTCCGCCGCCAGACCCTCCGGCAGCACCATCCAGCCCAACCGCAGCCCGGGCGCCAGGGACTTGCTCGCCGTACCCAGATAGACGACCCGGTCCGGGTCGAGGCCCTGCAGCGCGCCGACCGGCTGGCGGTCGTAGCGGAACTCCCCGTCGTAGTCGTCCTCCAGAATCAGCCCGCCCGTGCTCCGCGCCCAGTCGACGGCGGCGGCCCGCCGGTCGGGGTGGAGCGCGACACCCATGGGGAACTGGTGCGCGGGCGTGAGCAGCACCGCGCCCACGCCCTTCAGCGCCGGCCCGGCGAGCTCGTCGGTGCGCGTGCCGCGCTCGTCGAAGGGCAGCGCGGGCAGCCGCAGCCCCGCGTCCCTCAGCCGCTGCCAGTGCAGGTCGAGCCCGTACGACTCGACCGCCACCTCCCGCACCCGGCGACGCCTGCGCAGCACGGTCGCGAGCAGCATCAGCCCGTGGACGTACCCGGAGCAGATGACGATGCGGTCCGGATCGGCGTACACGCCACGGGCCCGCGCGAGATAGTCCGCGAGGACGGTACGCAGCTCGATGCGCCCGCGCGTGTCGCTGTAGCCGAAGGCCTCGTGCGGGGCGGCGGTCAGCGCGCGCCGCGCCGCCTTGAGCCATTCGGCGCGCGGGAACGAGGCGAGGTCCGGCGAGCCGGGCATCAGGCTGTACGTCGGCCCGGGGCGCGCCGGCGGTCCCCCCACGCCCCCGGGGTGCGGGGAGAGGGCACGCCGCGCGCCGGGGGACGGCTTGCGAGGGGTGGCGCGGTTGGCGACGCGGGTGCCCGAGCCCTGGCGGGCGGTGAGCCAGCCCTCGGCGACGAGTTCGGCGTAGGCGTCGGCGACGGTGTTACGGGCGAGGCCCAGGTCCGCGGCGAGCGTACGGGACGACGGCAGCCGGGTGCCGGGGGCCAGCCGCCCGGTGCGTACGGCGTCGCGCAGGGCGTCCATGAGGCCCGTACGCAGCCCGGCTCCGCGCAGCTCGATATGGAGGTCGGCCCCGATCGAAGCCTTGGAAGTGGCCCAGTCATCCGTCATGGAAATGGACCATACCGGGGAGCCATGTGGCCCGTACGGTCGTAGTCATGACGACGAACGAGAACGAGACCGTCCACCACCCCGAGCACACCCCGCGCCTGCAGTGGGTGCAGCACGCCCCCGAGGTCTACAAGGCCATGGTCCGGCTGGACGCGGCCGCCCGGCAGGGCCTCGACCCGGTGCTGCTGGAGCTGGTCAAGATCCGCGCCTCGCAGCTCAACCACTGTGCTTTCTGCCTCGACATGCACTCCAAGGACGCGCTCGCGGCGGGCGAATCGATGGAGCGGATCATCCAGCTGAGCGCCTGGGAGGAGTCGCAGCACTTCTACACGGCGAAGGAGATCGCCGCGATCGAACTCACCGAGGCGGTGACCGTGCTGACCGACGGATTCGTCCCCGACGAGGTGTACGAGAAGGCCGCGAAGCACTTCGACGAGGCGGAGCTGGCCCAGCTCGTCGCCGCGATCACGGTGATCAACGCGTGGAACCGTTTCGGGGTCACCCACCGGCTGGTGCCGGGCCACTACACGCCGGGCCAGTTCAAGCACTGAGCACCGAGCAGGCAGCAGGCAGCAGCACTGAGCAGCGACACTGAGCAGTGAAAGGCCGCACGCACATGTCAGTCACCGACTTCCGTGCCCTGCACCACGGCCGCGCCCCCGAGGACCCTCTGGTCCTGCCCGGCCCGTGGGACGCGGCGAGCGCCCGCGTCTTCGCGGACGCCGGTTTCCCGGCCCTCGCCACGCCCAGCGCGGGCGTGGCGGCGTCCCTCGGGTACGAGGACGGGGCGACGCCCGCCGACGAGATGTTCGCGGCGGTCACCCGTATCGTCCGGGCCGTGGACGTCCCCGTCTCCGCCGACGTCGAGGCGGGCTACGGCCTCCCCGCGAAGGAGCTGGTCGAGCGGGTCCTCGACACCGGCGCGGTGGGCGTCAACCTGGAGGACTCGGGCCCCGGCAAGGTCCTCGTCGACCCGCGTCGGCAGGCGGAGTGGCTCGCGGAGGTACGGGCCGAGGCGGGCGATGCGCTCTTCCTCAACGCGCGCGTCGACACCTTCATCCGCGGGATCGCCGATCCCGGGGCCGCGATCGAACGCGCCCGGCTGTACGTCGCCGCGGGCGCCGACTGCGTCTACCCGATCGGGGCGCCACCGGAGGTCCTCCCGCGCCTTCGCGAGGCGCTCACGGGACCCATCAACGCGGGCAAGTTCCCCGGCACGCCCGACATCCCCGAGCTGGGCCGCCTGGGCGCGACCCGCATCACCTTCGGCCCGGGCCTGCTGCTGCGCACGCTGGACGCGGTCCGAGACCTGGCGGCGTCCCTGCGCAGCTGACCCCGGTGGCCTTGGGCGCCTGCAGCGGGCCCGCGCGGCGGAGCCGCATGGCGAACACTGCGTACGGCCTACGGCCGTGTACTCAAGCGCCGGACGGGCTCGAAATGAGCCCGTCCGGCGATTCAGGAGCGGGGGTCCGGGGGCGGAGCCCCCGGGAACGGGGTCCGGGGCGGAGCCCCGGTTCGGGAAGGGGCGGGGCGGGGAGAAGGCTCGCCGCAGGCGCCCCGCGCCCTCTGTGCCCCGTGCCCCGTGCCCCGGGGGGGGAGCCCCGGCCCACCCGGCGGCACGGGGTGCGCCCCGTACCGACCGGGCACGGGACTGGAGGACCCGTTACTTCTTCGGGAGCCACGCCTTCCAGGTGGACTCGTTCGCCTTCACCCACTTCTCCGCCGCCGCCTCGGGCGACAGCTTCTGGTCGGCGATCATCAGCGCGACCTCGTTCTGCTGCTCGGTGGTCCACTTGAAGTTCTTCAGGAACTCGGCCGCCTCGCCGCCCTCCTTCGCGAAGTCCGCGTTGAGGTACTTCTGCAGCGGGGTGTTCGGGTACGCGCAGGCGACCTTCTTCGGGTCGGCGTCACAGCCCTCCTTGTACTCGGGGAGCTTGACCTCGACGAGGTCGATCTGGGCGTTGAGCCACTGCGGGGTCCACCAGTACGTCAGGAAGGGCTTCTTCTCCTTCGCGGCCTTCTTGATCGCCGTGATCTGGGCGGCCTCGGAGCCCGAGTAGTTCGTCTTCAGGTTCAGCTTCAGATTGCCGATGATCGCGTCGTCGTTGGTGACGTAGTCGGGCGAGCCCTCCAGCAGCTCACCCTTGTCGCCGCTCTCCCCGGTTCTGAAGTCCTTGGCGTACTTGTTGAGGTTCTTCCAGTCCGTGACGTCGGGGTGCTGGTCGGCGAAGTACTTGGGTACGAACCAGCCGATGTGCCCGGTGACGCCGAGGTCGCCGCCCTTGACGACGGTCTTCTTCGTCTCGACGTACTGCTTCTCCTCCTTGGGGTGGCCCCAGTCCTCCAGGACCGCGTCGACGTCGCCCTTGGACAGCGCGTCCCAGGCCAGCACCTCGCCCATCTGCTGGGTCTTGACGGTGTAGCCGAGCTCCTTCTCCAGGATGTGCTGGGCGACGGCCACGTTGGCCTGGGCGCCGACCCATGAGGGGACGGTCAGTTTCACGGTTTTCTTGCCGCCGACGTCGCTGCTCTTGCCGGTGTCGGCGGCGCCGCACGCGGTGAGGGAGAGGACGCCGAGTGCGCCGGCGACCGCGACTGCGGTACGGAGGGTACGGACGGTACGCATGGTGCTCCTGAGGATGTGAGGGGACGGGGCGGGCGGACGGGTGAGGGGGTGAGCGGCGTCAGCGTGGTTTGCGCGCCGCAGGCTGAGTGATCCGGTCCAGGACGAGGCCGAGGCAGACGATCGCGACGCCGGCGGTCATCCCGATGCCCATCTCGCCCCGGGAGAGGCCCTTCACGACGTCGTACCCGAGCGCCCCGCCGCCGACGAGGCCGCCGACGACGACCACGGCCAGCACGAGCACCACGCCCTGGTTGACGGCGAGTTGCAAGGCCGGGCGGGCCAGGGGCAGCTGCACCTGCAGGAGTTGCTGCCGGGTGGACGCGCCGAGCGAGCGGGAGGCCTCCAGCGCGGCCGGGTCGACCTCGCGCAGGCCCTGGGTGGTGATGCGGACGACTGCGGGCAGCGCGTAGACGACGGCCGCGACGATCGCCGCCGTGCGCGTGGCGCCGAAGAGCGCGACGACCGGGATCAGGTACACGAACTGCGGCATCGTCTGCATCGCGTCCAGCAGCGGCCGCAGCCATCGCTCCAGCCGGCCGGCCCGCGCGCACAGCACGCCCGCGAGGACGCCCAGCACCAACGTGATCACCAGCGCGGCGAGCACCTGCGAGAGCGTGTCCAGGGACTTCGCCCAGACACCGAGCACCCCGATCGCGGTCATAGCGGCGGTCGCCGTGAGCGCGGCGGCCCAGTTCCCGACGAGCCAGGCCACGGCGGCGACGAGCAGCACCACCGACCACCACGGCAGCCAGAACAGGGTGTCCCGCAGCGGGTTGAGGATCCACAGCGTGAACTCCCGCGCCCAGGCTTCCATGAACGTCAGGTTCTCGGTGATCCACTCCTGCGCCTTGTTGACCGGCGTCGAGATCTCGTACGTCCACACCTCGGGCCATGCCGTGGTGCGTACGGCGGCCGCGGCACCGACCGCGACCAGCACCAGCGCCCAGGCCCGGCCACCGTGCAGCCAACTCCCCGCGCGCGGCGGCACGCCGCCGATACGGTCGCCGGCGGCCGCGGTCGTACGGTCCAGCCAGATCGCGATCAGCACGATCGGGACGCCTGCGGCGAACGCCTTGCCGACGTCCGTCGTCGACAGCGCCGAATACACCTCCTCGCCCAGGCCGCCGGCCCCGACAAGGGCGGCGATGACGACCATCGACAGCGCCATCATGATCGTCTGGTTGAGGCCGAGGAGCATCTGCCGGCGGGCCAGCGGCAGCCGGGCCGTCCACAGCCGCTGCCAGCCGCTCGCGCCGAGCGACGCGGACGCCTCCAGCGCGGCCGGGTCGGCGCCGCGCAGGCCGAGCGCGGTGAGGCGGGCCATCGGCGGGGCCGCGTAGATCACCGTGCAGAAGAGCGCGGCAGGCGTGCCCGTGCCGAAGACCAGCACGAACGGCAGGAGGTACGCGAACGCCGGCAGCACCTGCATGGTGTCGAGCACCGGCCGCAGCGCCCTGTCCACCCGGTCGGAGACCCCGGCCAGGAGCCCGATCAGGGCGCCCAGTACCGCGGCGACGGTCACGGACACCACCATCAGCGCGATGGTGATCAGCGTGGCGTCCCACATCCCGAGCAGCCCGCACATGGCGAACGCCCCGAGCGCGGTGAGCGCCACGCGCGCCCCGCGCCGCCCGAGCCCGGCGGCCCGCCACGCGGTCAGGACGCCCGCGGCGAGGACCCCGAGCCAGCCGAGTGCGTCGAGCAGCTGGTAGACGGCGTCGACCGCGGCGGTCGCCGTGTTGGACAGATGCAGCAGGAAGTAGAGGAAGAGGGGGTGGGTGTCGCGGTTGTCGATGACCCATGCGTTGGCGTCGTCGAGCGGCTGCGAGATGTCGACGGTCAGCCCGGAGGGCCAGCCTCCGCCGCCGAGCAGGGCGATGCCGAGCGCGAGGAGCACGGCGACGGCACCGGCGCCCACGATCAGTCCGCGGCGACGTCGTACGACGTCCCGCAGCCCGCGGCCCGGCCCCTGGGGCCCGCCCACGGCCTCGGGTGTTTTGGCCAGTGCGTCCACGGTGGCGGTCATCGGTACCACCGCCAGGGAGTGGGGGGCTGGGGGCGAAGCCCCCGGTTCGGGAAGGGGCTGGGTGGGGAGAAGGGGCGGGGTGGGGAGAAGGGGCAGGGTGGGGAAAAGACGCTCACGCCGCCACCTCCCCCACCGACAGCCCCGCCACCACCGCGAGCAGCGCAGCCTGGTCGACGACGCCCACGCAGCGGCCGTTGTCCATGACCCGGGCCGGGAGCCCGGCCCGCGCGACGGCCTCGATCGCGTCGGCGACCGTGGCGCCGGGCGCGACGGCCGGGCCCGATGCGGCCTCGTCCGCGTCCACCGGCCGGCGCATCGCCGTGCGGACGGTCATGACCTGTTCGCGCGGGACATCGCGGACGAAGTCCCGTACGTAGTCGTCGGCCGGCGAGCCGACGATCTCCTCGGGCGTGCCGAGCTGCACGATCCGCCCGTCCCGCATCAGCGCGATCCGGTCGCCGAGGCGCAGAGCCTCGCCCAGGTCGTGAGTGATGAAGACCATCGTGCGGCCCTCCTCGCGGTGCAGCCGCACGACCTCGTCCTGCATGTCGCGGCGGATCAGCGGGTCGAGCGCGCTGAACGGCTCGTCGAAGAGCATCACTTCGGGGTCGACGGCGAGCGCCCGCGCCAGTCCGACGCGCTGCTGCTGACCACCGGAGAGCTGCCCGGGGCGGCGGTGTTCGAGACCCTCCAGGCCGACCTTCGCGACGACCTCCGCCGCCCTGGTGCGCCGCTGCGCACGGCCGACGCCCTGGATCTCCAGCCCGTAGGCGACGTTGTCGAGCACCGACCGGTGCGGCAGCAGTCCGAAGTGCTGGAAGACCATCGATGCGCGGTGCCGGCGCAGCTCGCGCAGCCGTGACCTGTCCATCGACAGCACGTCCTCGCCGTCGATGGCGATCGACCCGGACGTCGGTTCGATCAACCGGGTCAGGCACCGTACGAGCGTGGACTTGCCGGAGCCGGACAGGCCCATGACGACGAAGACCTCGCCGCGGCGGACGTCGAAGCTGACGTCCCGTACGGCTGCGGTGCAGCCGGTGCGTTCGCGCAGCTCGGTGGGGGTCAGCGCACCGAGCTCCGTGGATCCCGGCACCCGCCCGGCCCGCGGCCCGAAGACCTTCCACAGCTCGCGCACGGCGAAGACAGGCGGCTCTTTGGTGATCTCGGCGGTCATCGGGCTTCACTCCCCGTCTGCAGCAGTTCCGCGCATTTCTCGCCGACCATCAGAACGCCGATCATCGGGTTCACGGCGGGCATCGTCGGGAAGACGGAGGCGTCGGCGATACGGATTCCGTCGAGCCCCCGCACCCTCAGGTCGGGTGACACTACGGCCAGTTCATCGGTGGAAGCACCCATTCGGCAGGTGCCGGCGGGGTGGTAGACGGTGTGCGCGACCTTGCGCGCGTACGCGCTCAGCTCCTCGTCGTCCGTCACCTCGGGTCCCGGGCACACCTCCCGCTTCAGCCAGCTCGCGAGCGGCTCGGCCTTGGCGATCTCGCGGGCGAGGCGGATGCCGTCGACGAGGGTGCGGCCGTCGTAGTCGTCCTCGTCCGTGAAGTAGCGGAAGTCGAGGGCGGGCTTGGCCTCCGGGTCGGCGCTGGTGAGGTGGAGGCGGCCGCGGCTGCGCGGCTTGGGGATGTTCGGTGTCATCGACACGCCGTGCGGCGGGCGTTCGTAGCCGAGCCGCTCCGGATTGTCGGTGAACGGTATTTGGTAGAAGTGGAACATCAGGTCGGGGCCCCGGTGCTCGGGATCCCGGCGTACGAAGAGCCCGGCGTCGGAGTCCATCGCCGAGTTCTCGGGTATCGGCCCGTGGGTCTCCCAGACGATCACCGACTCGGGGTGGTCGAGGAGGTTCTCACCGACGCCCGGCAGGTCGTGGACGACGGGTATGCCGAGCGCCTCCAGATCGGCCTTGGGCCCGATGCCGGAGTGCAGGAGCAGCCGCGGGGTGTCGACGGCTCCGGCGCAGACGACGACTTCGCGCCGGGCCCGTACGACCAGTTCCGTCCCGTCCTTCTTCCTCACATGGACGCCGGTCGCACGCCGTCCGCCGTCCACCTCCAGCCGGTACGCCCACGTCTCCAGCATCAGCGTGAGGTTCGGCCGGTCGTCCATCACCGGGTGGAGGTAGGCCACGGACGCCGACGAACGCTTGTTGTTCTCCGGGTGGTACGCGAGGTCGAAGAAGCCGACACCCTCGTGGAAGGGCTTCTTGTTGAAGCCCTCGACGCGCGGGACGCCGAGCGCTGTCTGCGCGGCGTCGACGAAGTCGCGGGCGATGGCGTTACGGTCCGCCTCGTCGACCGGCACGATGTTGTTGAGCAGCCGCTCGTAGTACGGGTCCATGGCGGCGGCGTCCCAGCCGTCGGCCCCGGCCTGCGCCCACTCGTCCCAGTCGGACGGCAGCGGCTTGAAGGCGATGAGGGTGTTGTGCGACGAGCAGCCGCCGAGGACGCGGGCCCGGCTGTGCCGGATGTGGGAGTTGCCGCGGGGCTGTTCGGTGGTGGGGTAGTCGTAGTCGAGCTCGCCGCCGAGGAGCCCCATCCAGCGGCGCAGCGTGAGGACGTCCTCCCGGCCGACGTCGCTCGGGCCGCCCTCGATGACGGCGACGGTGACATCCGGGTTCTCGGTCAGGCGGGAGGCGATCACCGATCCGGCGGTGCCGCCCCCGACGACGACATAGTCGTATTCGGTCTGGTACTTGTGCTCGGTCATGCTCGTGGTGCTCCTGCTCCCCGTGTTCAGCCCGCGAACCAGCGCACGGGGCGCGGGGCGAGGTTCTGATAGATGTGCTTGGTCTCGCGGTACTCGGCGAGACCCGCGGGCCCCAGCTCGCGCCCGACGCCCGACTTGCCGAAGCCGCCCCACTCCGCCTGCGGGAGATAGGGGTGGAAGTCGTTGATCCATACGGTTCCGTGCCTCAGCCGGCCTGCGACGCGCCGGGCCCGTCCGGGGTCGCCGCTCCAGACAGCTCCCGCGAGCCCGTACTCGGTGTCGTTGGCGAGGGCGACGGCCTCGTCCTCCGTATGGAACGTCTCGACGGTCAGGACCGGCCCGAAGACCTCCTCGCGGACGACGCGCATGTCGCGGTGGCACCGGTCGAGGACGGTGGGCCGGTAGAAGTACCCCGCGTACCCGGGCCCGTCGGGCCGGGTGCCGCCCGCCCGCAGCACGGCGCCTTCCGCCAGCGCGGAGGCGACGTACTCCTCGGTCTTCGCCAGCTGCTGCGCGGATACGAGCGGCCCGCATTCGACGTCCTTGTCGGTGCCGCGGCCGAGGCGGATCTTCTCGGCGCGGCGGGCGAGTTCGGCGACGAAGCGCTCGCGCAGGGACTCCTCGACGATGAGGCGGGAGCCGGCGGAGCAGACCTGGCCGCTGTGGATGAAGGCGGCGTTCAGTGCCTGGTCGACGGCCGTGTCGAAGGCTTCGTCGTCCGTGCAGGCGTCGGCGAACACCACGTTCGGATTCTTGCCCCCGAGCTCCAGGGCGACCTTCTTGACGGTGTCGGCGGCCGCGCGCATCACCTTCGTACCGCTGGTCAAGCCGCCCGTGAACGACACGAGGTCGACGTCCGGGTGCTCGGCGAGGCGCGCCCCGACGGAGTGGCCGGGGCCGGTGACGATGTTGGCGACGCCGTCGGGGAGACCGGCTTCGGTCAGCAGCCGGATCAGGGCCACGGTGGTCAGCGGGGTGAGCTCGCTGGGCTTGATCACGAAGGTGTTGCCCGCGGCGAGGGCCGGGGCGATCTTCCAGCTTGCCTGCAGCAGCGGATAGTTCCACGGGGTGATGAGCGCGCAGACGCCGACGGGTTCATGCACGACCACGCTGTGGATGTCGCTCGACCCGGCGTCGACGACGCGCCCGTTCTCGTTCACGACCAGGTCGGCGAAGTACGTGAAGGCGTCGGCGACGCAGTCGACGTCGACGCGCCCTTCCTCCAGCGTCTTGCCCGCGTCCCGGCTCTCCAGGAGCCCGAGCTCCTCACGGTCCCGCCGGAGCAGTGCGGCGACGCGCCGGAGCAGCGCGGCCCGCTGGGCCACGGGCGTACGGGGCCACTCCCCCTGGCCCCGGTCGAACGCCCGGCATGCGGCGGCGACGGCGGCGTCGACGTCCTCGGCCCCGCCTTCCGCCACGACCGCGAAGGCGGTGGCGTCGACGGGGTCGAGGATCTCTCGCGTGGCCCCGGAGGCGGATTCACGCCACTCTCCGCCCACGTGGATGGTCAGTTGTGCCGACACGTCGCGTTTGGCCTTCCGTTCCCGTTACGTTCCTCACCAGTGACAACTGGTGATCGTGACGCCTGCCCCGGAGGGCGGAAAGCATGCGCGACGTGTTGCCGGAAGTGGCCTGACTCACTCCCGGCCGAAATCGCCTCCGGGCCCGTCGGAGGGTTCGTCGCCGATTTCGTCCTGCACGCGCAGTCCGGCCACCCACAGGGGCATCAGCCAGTGCACGACGAGGACGCCGAACAGCGCGGGGAAGATCAGCGCCTCGGCCTTGAGCCCTCCGAGCCAGCTCGCGGACCCGGCTCCGACGGCCGCCCCGAACAGCAGCCAGGTGGTCAGCCGGTGCGCCCGCGCCTGCACCTGGTCGCGCTCGGCGCGCTGCCGCTCGTCGAGGATCCGCAGGCGCAGTTCGAGCAGCCCGCGCGTGGAGGCGTTGATGGCGCCGGTGGCGAAGCACCACGGCACCAGCAGCCCGAACGTCACGAACACGGGCCACAGCGAGTCCCCCAGGACCGCCCCGAGCCACGCTGCCGCCGTCCCGGTGGTCAGCAGAACATGCGCCGCGACCACGAGCCGCCTGCGCGCGGCCGTCGCGTACACCGCCGCCCCGTCCCGCCTGTTCATGATCTCGTACATCCGCCGGTCGAACCGCGTCGGAGTCGGCGCCGCCTCCGTGGCCCCCGTGGCCACCGCAGTCCCCGTAGTCCCCCTGGTCACCGTCACGACTTCTTCCTCCCGTAGATCTCGTCCGTGAGCGGCTGGAACGGCTCCAGGGAGAACAGTGCCTCCACCGGGAGCCGGAAGTACCGGGCGACCTTCAACGCCAGATCGAGGCTGGGGTTGTACTGCCCCCGCTCGATGTAGCCGATGGTCTGGTAGTGGACTCCCACTGCCTCGGCCAGCTGCTGGCGGGACACTTTCCGCTCAGCTCTGACGACGGCCAGCCTGTTGTGTACCTGCTCGCTCATGTATAAGAAGTACTACATCTGAGTACAGGTCTGCAACGACTTCAGAAGTCGACCGTCGAACAGGCCGTGGCCCCCGGCGTCGACTCGCGCCATGCGCACGCGATCCACGCGGCGGTCTCCGGCACCGTCGACGGTCAGGTACTCAGCGCAGTGCCCGAGGCGTACGACGGATGGGGGTCCGGGTGGTGGACATCGGGAAGCCCTGAGACGGGCCCCGGGGGAATGCCGGCCGTCGCCGACCGCTGCGCACTCGGCACGGTCGGCCGCACCGGCAAACAGATGCGGGGAACCACATCCCGGCTCAGCGCCCGCCGAACGCCGACAGGGTCCGCTCCAGCATCGGCATCGCCCGCACCACCCGGCGGGAGCGGATCAGGGCGTCCCAGGCCGGCTCGAACTTCTTCCAGCCGCCCGCGTACGCGAGATGCCGCAGCCGCTCGTGCGGGCCCGGCTGGCTGGCCGCGCCCCGCCAGATGTTCGACCAGCGGTAGAAGTCCCGGTACGCCCGCCAGTAGCCGTCCTCCAGCTCCTGCGGCGTCATCCCCGCGGGCCGGTGGACGACGTGGCGGGTGTCGTACAGATCCCAGTCCCGGTGGACGATCCGGCCCTCGGCCTCGAGCTGCTTCCACAGCCCCGTCGACGGATACGGCGTCATGATGTGGAACGTCGCCGTCTCGATGCCCTGCTCCACCGCCCACTCCACGGTGCGGTCGAAAACGTCCGGACCGTCGTGGTCGAGGCCGAAGACGAAGCTGGCGTTCACCATGACACCCGCGTCGTGCAGGCGGCGTACGGCGGCGGCGTAGTCCGTGCCGATGTTCTGGTTCTTCCTGCGCTCCGCGAGGTTCGCGCCGTTGACCGTCTCGAACCCCACGAACAGACTGCGCAGCCCCGCCTCCGCCGCCCGCTCCAGCAGACCGGGCCGCAGTACGGAACTGACCGTGCCGGCCGCCTGCCACAGCCGCCCCATCCCGCGCATCCCGTCGAACAGCGCCTCGGCGAACCGCCGGTTTCCCAGCAAGTGGTCGTCGAGGAAGTACAGATGCCGGCCCGGCAGCCGCTCGATCTCGGCCAGTGCGTCGTCGACGGCCTGGGTGTAGAACGACTTCCCGCCTTCGAAGAACGCGTCCTTGTAGCAGAAGTCGCAGTGGTGCGGGCAGCCGCGCGACACGACGATCGAGTTCGGTACGAGATAGAGATGACGCTTGATCAGATCCCGTCGCACGGGCGGCAGCCCGGCGAGCGTGCGGGTCGCGGAGTCGTACCGGGGAGCCGGGACCCGGTCCCGGAAGTCCTTCAGAAACTGCGGCCAGGTGTCTTCGCCCGGCCCGGTGAAGATCGTGTCCGCGTGCGCCGCCGCCTCCTCCGGCAGGGAGGTGACATGCAGACCGCCCATGGCCACATGCACACCACGGGCCCGGAAGTGGTCGGCTATCTCGTACGCCCTCCGCGCGGAGGTGATGTACGGCTGGATGACCAGCAGGTCGGGGGTGGGCAGGGCCTCGATGTCGATCCGCTCGACGTGCTCGTCGTACAGCGTCACCTCGTCGTCCGGATCCAGGTACCCGGCGAGGGTCGCGAGCCCGAGCGGCGGGAACAGCGAGTACTTGATGGGACGGAAGAGCGGACTGGTCGCCTCCGTCAGGGCGGGGAGAATCATCGTCACGCGCATGCCGCCTCAGACTCCGGGGACCGTGTGCACGGTTCCTGGCAGGGGTACGCGGGCCGCGTCCGGTGCGGCGAGCACGCGACGAGATGGCGCACCGGTCTTGGGCGTTGCCTCCGGGAAACGGTGGCCAGTAGCGTCGCCCCATGCGCCCTGGAACGCCGCCAAGGCTCCCGGATCTGCCACAGAACGCCGCACTGCTGGAGTTCCTGCGGGCGCAGGCCTCTCCGCCGAGCGGGCCGCATGACTGGACCCTGGGTGAGTGGCAGCTGCACACGCACACCGACCTCTGGGGGCGGCTGACCCGGCTGGTCCCGGGCCATCCTCTTCACGCCGCCTACGGGGTTCCGGTACTGGCTCACGAGGGCATCGCGGCCGCTGTGGTCCTGGGAATGGGGACCCTGCTCGTGCGACTTCCGTCGCCGCCCCATTCCCTCAAAGCCGGAGGGCCCAGGCCACCCCTGACCGACCACGGATGGCAGTCGGTCGACCCGTGGCAGAGCCACCTCCTGTCCGCCGAGGGGGACCGCAGGCTCTCCGGCGTCCTCAGGGGTGCACTCGCCCACGCCAGGGAGCTCATCGCGTAAGTCGATGGGCGGACGCCCCTTGACTTCGGACAAATCAGGAGGAAAATTACCCCTACACCAGAACCAGAGACGAGCCACACGCGTCGGAGGAGACGTCCGAAGATACGCGTGACCCAGCCCTCGGCTTTGGCTAGGCCCCCGGCAGAAAGCACGAGGACCGGTGTTTCAGCGACGACTGAGACGCACGGAAATCGAGGCGGACTACCGGGGACTGTTTTGTGTCCGGCCCGCCCTCGTGCCCTAGGTGTCCTTGGTGCCCTTTGCACCCCTGGCGACGACGAAGGCGGTCAGCCGAGCAGTGCCGGGAGCGAGCGCCGGCCAGCCGCCGTCGAAGTCGAGCACCGCGAAGGCGGACGTCGGGAACTTCTCGGTCATCCGGGCGAGGGCGTCACCCTCGGCCTCGGCGGTGAGTGCACCCGCGAGGTCCTCCATACCCGGGTTGTGGCCGACCAGCAGGGCGGTTCCCACCTCCGCGGGAACCTCCCGCAGCACGTCGATGAGCTCGGCCGGATCCGCCCCGTACACCTGCTCGTCGTAACGGACCGGCACCTTCGCGCCCAGTTCGGCAGCCGCGAGCTCCCAGGTCTCGCGGGCCCGCCGGGCGGTCGAGCAGATCACCAGGTCGGGAACGCACGTCATCTCGCGCAGCAGCCGTCCGGCGACGGGAGCGTCCCGGCGGCCGCGCGGCGCGAGGGGGCGCTCATTGTCCGCGACGTCCGGCCACGCGGACTTGGCGTGCCGCAGCAGCACCAGACGGGCCGCGCCTCGCTCGTTCATGGGCCCAGGTTCGCACAACCACAGAACAGTGGGGGGGGGGGGGCGCAGGCCCCGCGCCCCGGCGCGGGGGGTGATGTTGGGTGGGGCGT
>NZ_JBSFHO010000031.1:0-9289 GCF_053597075.1 Streptomyces sp. NPDC001514 | reverse complement strand
CCCAGGCCGCAAGACACTGGGTGCCAAGAATTTCACTCAGATGCAATCTGGGCGTCACAGATGAGCGATGATCGATCGAAGTGAGGGCAACCGCGCAGCGCCCCACTGGCCGTATGTACGTGTACGTACGGACGTACTAGATGAGGCCGAGGCCGCGGACCGCCTCGCGCTCCTCCTCCAGCTCGGCGACCGACACGTCGATGCGGGTGCGGGAGAACTCGTTGATGTCCAGGCCCTGGACGATCTCGTACTTGCCGTCCTTGCAGGTCACGGGGAAGGAGGAGATCAGGCCCTCCGCGACGCCGTAGGAGCCGTCCGACGGGATGCCCATGGAGGTCCAGTCGCCCTCGGCGGTGCCGTTGACCCAGGTGTGGATGTGGTCGATCGCGGCGTTGGCGGCGGAGGCGGCCGAGGAGGCGCCACGGGCCTCGATGATCGCGGCGCCGCGCTTGGCGACGGTCGGGATGAACTCCTCGGCCAGCCACTTCTGGTCGTTGACGACCTCCGCGGCGTTCTTGCCGGCGATCTCCGCGTGGAAGACGTCCGGGTACTGCGTGGCCGAGTGGTTGCCCCAGATGGTCAGGCGCTTGATGTCGGAGACGGCGGCGCCGGTCTTGGCGGCCAGCTGCGAGATCGCGCGGTTGTGGTCGAGGCGGGTCATCGCGGTGAAGCGCTCGGCCGGTACGTCCGGGGCCGCGGCCTGCGCGATGAGCGCGTTGGTGTTGGCCGGGTTGCCGACGACGAGCACCTTGATGTCGTCCGCGGCGTGGTCGTTGATGGCCTTGCCCTGCGGCTTGAAGATGCCGCCGTTGGCGGAGAGCAGGTCGCCGCGCTCCATGCCCTTCGTCCGCGGACGGGCGCCGACCAGCAGCGCGACGTTGGCGCCGTCGAAGGCGACGTTCGGGTCGTCGGTGATCTCGATGCCCTGGAGCAGCGGGAAGGCGCAGTCGTCGAGCTCCATGGCGGTGCCCTCGGCGGCCTTCAGGCCCTGCGGGATCTCCAGAAGGCGGAGCTTGACCGGCACATCCGCGCCGAGCAGGTGGCCGGAGGCGATGCGGAAGAGCAGCGCGTAGCCGATCTGGCCGGCCGCGCCGGTGACGGTGACATTCACGGGAGTGCGGGTCATGGCGATCTCCGTAAGACAGCTGGCGGTGGGGGTCCCTGCCCCTGGTGCTGGATATCTCCACCGTACTGATCGATCTCTCGACGTGAAGAGATATCCAGCGATCAGGCTATCCGACGGGGACCTCCGTGGCCCGCCACCCCCTTGTGGCTCGGCTCACTGGAGCGGCTCACTGCTCCTCCGTGCAGCCCTTCGTGCCGGTCGTGAGCGTGGCGCACGCCTTGGCATCGGACGCCGCCTTGACCGCGACCATGGGCGTGTACGCGTCCTTGTCCGCGTTCACCAGGCCGTTCTGGCTCGCGTCGGCCGCGGTGATCGACACCTTGTCGCCCGGCGTGGCCTGGGTGATACGGGCCCAGGCGGCCGCGCACGTCTTGCTGTAGCGCACCTCGACCAGGGCCGTGCCGACCTTCACGCGCGACGAGGTCGTGGCGAACTGGCCGCCGCACCCCATGTTCTCCGGGTCCTGGCCGGTGCAGTCGGCGCCGGAACACTTCACTCCGGCAGGCAGCTGCGGATCGCTGGTGGTGGGGGCCGCGGTCGGGGACTGGGCCACGTTCTTGCCGCCGCCTTCGTCGCCGCCGCCTCCGCCGAGATCGGTGAGCAGCACGGCCGCCGCGATGACCAGCAGCGCGCCGACGACGCCCCCGAGGAACATCGTCACCTTGCGCCGCCCGCGTCCCTGGTCCCTGGCCGCCGGGGCAGCGGCGGGGCCGCCGGTGTGCGGCGGCGGTACGGAGCGGCCACCGCCCTGCGCCGGAACGTACGCCGAGCGGTCGCGGTCATGGCCCGTCGGCGGCGCGGCGGTCCGCGACGCCCCGGAGGCCGGGGCGGTCGGTCCTCCGAACTCCCCCAGCGCCGCCCGCGCCTGGGAGATCCGTATGGCCTCCATGGTCATGTCGTGGCGCATCTCGGAGCGGCTCCAGGCGCGCTCCGCGAGCTCCCACATGGTGGTGAGGTGGACCGGATTCGTCCCCGTCACCTCGGCGAGTGCGACGATCGCGCCCTTGGGTGCGAGCAGCCGCCCGTTCAGATAGCGCTCCCACGACGTCTTGCTGTAGCCGGTGCGGTCCGCGACGGCAGCGATGCTCAGCCCGCTGCGGTCCACGAGCCGGCGCAGCTGGCCGGCGAACTCCCTGACCTGTGGGTCGAGCTCTTCCGGTAGCGCCTTCCAACGAGGCATTGCCTCCCCCTTGTCCCCCCGAACGTGCCTGATGTGCCCGCTCCCCCTACGCCCGGAGGGCGTGGGGGGACCCCCAGTGGTGCCCCGCCACACCCTCGGACGCCATGCCCGATTCGCCTGCGTGGCGGACGACCGGGGTGGACTACCCAAGGGGATGCGCAGAGCCAGGATGACAGTTCCTGAGCGCGGGGCGCACGGGGGCATTCAGGGCGGGCCGCTCACCCCCGTGCGCGCCCCCACCCCTCAGCACGCCCAGTTTCGCATCCGTTGCCCGACGATCACACCATGGCGGAACCGTCACTTCCGTGACACAGGCCCCGGACGTCTCTTGAACGTGTTTGGCGCGTGCATGACGCTGTTGCCCATGACGGCGTCCGTCCTCCCTCGGGGGAGAGGACGGGCGCTGTCACCTGGGGCTTGGGGCGTGGGGGGCAGCACTCGGCTGTCGTTCGGGCGTCGTACGGGCGTCGTACGGGTGTCGTACGCGCCTCACGAGCCGTCGGCGGCGACGCATTCGGGCGGTGAGCCCTTCGCCGGGTACAGACAGGCCCGTGCCCCGGCCGCCTCCCCGTCGGCCGCCGCCATCGGCGTCACCAGGTACTGCCCGGCGGCGATCCCGCCACCGCCGCCACCACCACTGCCCGCCGTGGCCTTGTGCGTCCGCCCGCCCGGCAGGGACAGCTCGGCCACGTCGCCCGCTGCGAGGCCGGTCGCCCGCAGCCATACCGCGCCGCACAGCTCGGCGTACCTCAGCTCCAGTCGCCGGCCGCCCGGGGCGGTACGGTCCGCCAGCGTGGTCACCATGCCGGCGCCGCCGCAGCCCATGGCCTTCGGGTCCTTGCCCTCGCAGGCCGGCCCCGAGCAGCCCGGGTTGCGTATGGACGGCTCCTCGGCCGTGCGCGGCGGACCGTCCGTTCGCAGGGCCGGCACGACCGCGAGTACGGCGAGCGCGGCCAGTACGGTGCATGCGGCGAATGCGGCGAGCAGCACGGGCAGACCGAGGAAGCGGTGCCGATGCCGATGCGGCGGCCGTTGCCACTGCGATTGCGGTGGCCGTTGCCGTTGCCGTACAGCCTGGTCCTCGGCCGGTGCGTCCGGGGCAGGGCGAGGGGCAGGCGCGGCCCGGCAGCTCCACGCCCCGTCCGCCAGCTCCCAGAGGGCGAGCAGCCGCCCCGGCGGCTCGCCCGTCACCGCACAGAGCGCCTCCACCGCGCGGCGCGGCGTGGGCTGCTTGCCGTTGAGGTAGCGCTCCCACGACGACTTGCTGTACGGAGTACGGGCGGCCAACGCGGCCAGGCTCAGACCGGAGCGCTCCCGTAACTCCCTTAATGAAGACGCGAGTTGCTCACACTCGGTGGCAGCCTTCACCGGCGCAGCTCCCTCCAGGTGTCCGGCCCCACGATTCCGTCCACCACGAGTCCGCGCTTCTGCTGGAAGCGCTTGGCCGCGTCCTTGGTGCGTTCCTCGTAGAGCCCGTCGGTGGCGCCCGGCTCGAAGCCGTGCTCACGCAGGAGACATTGCGCCTCGACCACGTCGAAGCCGGTGCTGTTGATGTCGAGCAGCATTGCGCGGGTGAGGCTGTGGCCCGCGCGCAGTTCGCCGTCCTTGTGGTCGACGTCACAGCGGTAGGTCTGTCCCCGCAGATATCCGGTGTCGGCGACGGTCCGGACGGGCGTCGTGTCGTCCTTCCACGCGCCGGCGGTCAACAGTCCCGCCGTGAAAGCGACGGCGACGGCGACGGCGGCCCCGGCGAGCACGCGCCCCAGCGGCACCATCCGTACGGGCCGCGCGGGAACTTCCGGGGCGACCTCCGCCGCGTCCTGCGCGGCGTCCTGCGCGGCGTCCTGCGACACGTCATCCGGATCGGGCGGCTCCCCTGCCGGCTCCGGCTCCGGCTCCGGTGGCTTCCTCTCCTCCCGCGCCTTCGCGGCGACTTCGCACAGCACCATCAGCCGCGTCGGCTCCACCCCGCACACCTGCGCAAGCCCCTCGACGGCGTGCCGCGGCACGGACTGCTTCCCGTTGAGGTAACGCTCCCAGGAGGAGCGGCTGTAGCCGGTCCTGCTCGCGAGAGCGGCGAGGCTGAGCCCGCTGTGGTCCTTCAGCCTCCGTAACTGGACGACCAGCCGGCGCTCCTGGTCAGCGAGCCCGGCGGGCAGCTCCTTCCATCTGGCCATGCGACGTTCCCCCCTGCTGCCTGTTGTGCCTCCGCCTCCCCTCCATGAGATGGCCCCCGACGCCGGAGGTTCCACCCGAATCGCCGCCGTGACGGGAACAGGACAGCGCCCCGCGTCCCACGACGGTGTCCTGGGAAATCACGTCCCAGCAGGTCAGCGCCCAGGACGTCCCAAGCGGGACCGGCCTCCTCGACTCCCGTGGCGGGTACAGGGGTTGGCGCAGGAAAGTCGTTGCCACGACGCCGGGCGACAGGACCCGGCGGCAACGGAGGGGATCCGAAGCATGAACCTACGCAAGCGCATCGCACTCGCCGCCGTGGCGCTTGCCGCGACCGCGACGGCCGGACCGGCGCCGGCGGCCGCCGCCTCGGACACCGGGGCGGCCGAGGGTGCCTGCACCCCCTGGCGGTCGATCCAGGTCGACGACAACGCAGCCGGGGTCAAGTACCGCGAGTGCGACCGCTACAGCGGTCTCAACACGCAGACGAAGGCGCAGCTCTACATCTGGGACAACAAGCACGACAGCAAGGCCGCGCAGGTCTACACGGCGACCGGTTCGGACCTCAACGGCAACTGGCACCAGACCTGGGAGCGGTACTACTGGTGGAGCGACGAGAGCCACCACAGCCCGCTGGTCGACACGGGCTGGCACAAGGGCCACGACGTACACGTGCTGCTCAAGCTGGTGTGACCCGCTGACCCGTACTCGCTCACCCGGCACCCGCTGCTGCAAGGCCGGGCCCCGTTCTCCGCCCGGGAGGACGGGGCCCCGTCACACGCCGGCGCTCGCCGGGATCAGGCGGAGGCCATCTTCTTCTGCAGGTTGGTGTCCAGGACGTCGAGGAACTGTTCCGTGGTCAGCCACGGCTGGTCCTTGGAGATCAGCAGTGCCAGGTCCTTGGTCATGTGGCCGCCCTCGACGGTGTCGATGCACACCTGCTCCAGGGCCTCCGCGAACCGGGTGACCTCTGGGGTGCCGTCCAGCTTGCCGCGGTGGGCGAGGCCGCGCGTCCAGGCGAAGATCGAGGCGATCGGATTGGTCGAGGTCGGCTTGCCCTGCTGGTGCTGGCGGTAGTGGCGGGTGACCGTGCCGTGCGCGGCCTCGGCCTCGACCGTACGGCCGTCGGGGGACATGAGGACCGAGGTCATCAGGCCGAGCGAGCCGAAGCCCTGGGCCACGATGTCGGACTGGACGTCACCGTCGTAGTTCTTGCAGGCCCAGACGTAGCCGCCCTCCCACTTGAGGGCCGAGGCGACCATGTCGTCGATGAGGCGGTGCTCGTAGGTCAGCCCCTTGGCGTCGAACTCGGTCTTGAACTCACTGTCGAAGACCTCTTGGAAGATGTCCTTGAAGCGACCGTCGTACTTCTTGAGGATCGTGTTCTTCGTGGACATGTAGACCGGGAAGTCACGCGCCAGGCCGTAGCGGAACGAGGCGCGCGCGAAGTCGCGGATCGACGCGTCGAGGTTGTACATCGACAGCGCGACGCCGGCGCCGGGGAATTCGTACACCTCGAGCTCCACCGGCTCGGAGCCGTCCTTCGGGGTGAAGGTCATGGTGAGGGTTCCCTCGCCCGGGACCTTCAGGTCGGTGGCGCGGTACTGGTCGCCGAAGGCGTGACGGCCGACGACGATCGGCTTGGTCCAGCCCGGGACCAGGCGTGGCACGTTCTCCATGATGATCGGCTCGCGGAAGATGACCCCGCCGAGGATGTTGCGGATGGTGCCGTTGGGCGAGCGGTACATCGCCTTGAGTTTGAACTCCTCGACCCGCGCCTCGTCGGGCGTGATCGTCGCGCACTTCACGCCGACGCCGTACTCCTTGATGGCGTTGGCGGCGTCGACCGTCACCTGGTCGCTGGTGGCGTCGCGGTGCTCGATGCCCAGGTCGAAGTACTTCAGCTCGATATCGAGGTACGGCAGGATCAGCTTGTCCTTGATGAACTGCCAGATGATGCGGGTCATCTCGTCGCCGTCCAGCTCGACGACGGGGTTGGCTACCTTGATCTTGGCCATGAGGTCGAACATCCCTCTCACGCTCGGGCGATTCGGCGTGTCGGTCGGTCCGCGCATCGCGCAGTGCAGCCGGGCAGCCGGACTCGTCGATTTATCTCGACATCAAGATACTCGACGTCGTGATGAATCGGGAGACCTCTCCGCGCACGCGTAACACGTGAAGCGCGACCTAACGGACAGTGAAGCGGACCACTTCCTCCAGGAACGGAATCTTCAGCCAGGGGCGCGGCTGGGCCATGAGGGCGAGCAGCACGATCACGGTGCCGAGCAGGCCGTACGTCACCATGTCGGTGAACCGCGAGCGCACCGCCAGCATGCCCACGGAAGGCAGCCACCGGCGCAGCGCCGCGCCGGTGAGCAGAGCGACACCGACGAGGATCGTGCCGACCCGGAATGCCTGGGGGAACGGATCCGTACCGACGATCAGCAGCCCGAGCGCCGCGAGCCCGATCACGGTGAGCAGCGGCCACTGGCGGGCCGGGGCGGGGGCGTCGCCGGGCGCCGCGCGGCCGCCGCCTTCGGGGCGGGCGGTGCCGCGGGTGACGGTGGGCGGGCGCCGCGACTTGCCTGTGCCAGGGCCGGCGCCTGCGCCTGCGGTACGGGGCGCTTCGCCCGGGGCGGTGGTCCCGGGCTCGTCGGCGCCGGGGCCGGTGGCGCCGGGCTCACGGTCCTGCCCGATCGCGTGCGCGTCGTCGGCGGCTTCGGTACCGGTCTCGGTACCGGCCTCGGGCTCGGCCTCGGGCTCGGCGCCGTTGACCGGGGCGGCACCGGCCCTGGCCGGCCGACGGGTGGTGTGCCCGTTGGCCCGTCCGTTGGCCCGCGCCTTGTCCTGTGCCTTGTCCCGGCCGTTCACACGCTCCGACGTGGCGCCGTTCGACGCTGCCGCGCCGTCGGCCGGACGCGCGCCGCCGGCGGTGTCGGAGTCGTGGTCCGGGGTGTCAGGCCCCGGTGTGGGCTCGCCCATGTCCGGTCAGCCCGCAGCGCCGGCCACGGCGCGCTCCGCCGCCTCGACGACATTGACCAGCAACTGCGCCCGGGTCATCGGGCCGACGCCGCCCGGGTTCGGGGCGACCCAGCCGGCCACCTCGGCGACGCCGGGGTGCACATCGCCGACGATCTTGCCGTTCTCGTCACGGCTGACGCCGACGTCCAGCACCGCGGCGCCCGGCTTGACGTCCTCGGGCTTGACCAGATGCGGCACACCCGCCGCCGCGACGATGATGTCGGCCTGCCGCAGCTGTGCGGAGAGGTCGCGCGTACCCGTGTGGCACTGCGTCACCGTCGCGTTCTCGGACTTGCGCGTCAGCAGCAGCGGCATCGGCCGGCCGATCGTGACACCGCGGCCCACGACCACGACATGCGCGCCGTTGATCTCGACGCCGTGGCGGCGCAGCAGCGTGACGATCCCCGCCGGGGTACAGGGCAGCGGCGCCTTCTCGTTCAGCACGAGCCGCCCCAGGTTCATCGGGTGCAGGCCGTCGGCGTCCTTCTCCGGGTCCATCAGCTCCAGCACCCGGTTGGTGTCAATGCCCTTGGGCAGCGGGAGCTGGACGATGTAGCCCGTGCACTCCGGGTCTTCGTTGAGCTCCCTGACGACCGCCTCGATCTCCTCCTGCGTGGCGGTGGCGGGGAGTTCGCGCTGAATGGACGCCAGGCCCACCTGCGCACAGTCGCGGTGCTTTCCGGCCACGTACTTCTGGCTGCCGACGTCGTCCCCGACCAGCAGCGTTCCGAGGCCGGGTGTCACCCCCGCGGCCTTGAGCGCCGCCACGCGGGCAGTCAGGTCGGACTTGATCGCGGCTGCGGTGGCCTTGCCATCGAGAATCTGGGCGGTCATGCCCCCATCCTCGCGGATGACCCCTCTCCTGTTCCAATTCGGGGACTCCGACGGGAACACGAGGTTGCACTTGCACAACACATACGGTTATCGACTGGACAAAAAAGCGATGGTAAGACGACGATGATCCGCGCAGTGCCGCGGGCAGTGTCGGGGGGCAGACCGCTTGTTTTTGTGACGTTCCTCCGGTCCAGGACCGCGTCGTCCCCGCAAACCCGACGGAGGAATCCCGCCATGAGCTTTGGCGACCCGAACAACCCTTATGGGCAGCAGCCCCAGCAGCCCCCGCAGGGTCAGCCCGGCTACGGCTACCCGCAGCAGGCCCCGCAGGGCGTACCCCAGCAGGGTTACGGCTACCCGCAGCAGCCCGGGCAGTACCCGCAGGCTCCGCAGGCCCCCGGATACGGGCAGCAGCCCGGGTACGGAGCGCCCGGCTACGGCCAGATGCCGGAACTCGCCCACTGGGGCCTGCGGTTCGGCGGCTATCTGCTGGACATGCTGATCATCGCCGGGCCGTACTACCTGCTGGCGGGCATCGGCGTGGGCCTCAGCAGCTCGCCGAACGACAGCGGCTTCGCCGTGCTCGGCATCCTCGGCTTCGTGTACCTGATCGGTATGTTCTTCTACCAGCTCTACCTGGAGGGCAAGACCGGCCAGACCATCGGCAAGAGGGTCGTCAAGATCCGGGTCCTGAAGGAGGCCGACGGCTCCACGCTCGGCTTCGGCATGGCCTTCGTGCGCAAGCTCGCGCACTTCCTCGACAGCCTGGCCTGCTACATCGGCTGGCTGTGGCCGATCTGGGACAGCAAGAAGCAGACCTTCGCCGACAAGGTGTGCAGCACGGTGGTTGTGCGCGCCTGACGCGTCACGAAGCCGTGAGGCAGGCGTCGCACGGTGGAACGGAGTGACTGATCCCGGCGGGTCGACCGATCCTTGCGGTTCGGCTGATCCGG
>NZ_JBSFHO010000030.1:2413-109758 GCF_053597075.1 Streptomyces sp. NPDC001514 | reverse complement strand
ACGCCCGGTTACATTCCGAACCCGGAAGCTAAGCCTTTCAGCGCCGATGGTACTGCAGGGGGGACCCTGTGGGAGAGTAGGACGCCGCCGAACAAAATTTGGGCCGTGGCCCCTGGATTTCGATCCGGGGGCCACGGCCTTTTTGCGTTCTGGGTAGCTTGGTGCCATGCGCTATGACCTGGTGATTTTCGACAACGACGGTGTGCTCGTCGACAGTGAGTCGATTTCCAACAACATCCTGGCCGCCTATCTGACCGAGCTCGGGCATCCGACGTCGTACGAGGACTCCCTCCGCGACTACATGGGGGCTGCCGTGCACAGGGTGCACGACCTTGTCCTGGAGCGGACCGGGCAGCGGCTGCCCGACGATTTCGACGACACGCTTCATTCTCGCGTCTTCGCCGCCTTCAACCGTGAGTTGGAGGCCGTGGAAGGGGTTGTCGAGGTGCTGGGGAAGCTGGTCGCGGACGGGGTTCCGTACTGCGTGGCCTCCTCCGGGAGCCATGAGCGGATCCGCGTCGGGCACCGTAAGACAGGGCTGGATGGGTGGTTCCGGGGCGAGAACGTCTTCAGCGCCCAGGACGTGGGGCGGGGGAAGCCGGCGCCGGATCTGTTCCTGTACGCCGCCGAGCGCATGGGGGTCGCTCCGGAGCGGTGCGTCGTGGTGGAGGACAGCAGGCTCGGGGTGGCGGCGGCCCGGGCGGCGGGGATGGACGTGTACGGGTTCACCGCCATGACCCCGGCCGGGAAACTGGCCGGGGCCAACGGGTTCTTCGCGGACATGGCGGAGCTGCCGGGATTGTTCGCCTGATCCATCTACCCATGGGTAGTTGAGCGCCTTACGCTGTGCGGCCATGACGGATGCGCGGTTGCGGCGTGGTCGGGGCTCGTTGGCGCTGAGCTTCTTTGTGCAGGGGGTGACGTTTGCGCTGCTCGTGACGCGTATCCCTGCCATTCAGGACCGGTACGGGATATCCGACGGGCTGTTGCCCCTGTTCCTGGCGGCGGTGCCGATACTGGCCGGGGTCGGCAGTGTGGCTACCGAGACGGTTGTGGCGCGCGTGCGGCCGGGAGTCGTACTGCGGTGGTCGCAGCCCGTCGTGCTGCTGTCGCTGCTGGGCGTGGGGGCGGGCAGCGGGTTGTGGCAGGTGGCCGTGGCTCTGGGGGCGTTCGGGCTGGCGGTCGGTGCGCTGGACGCGTCCATGAACATGCTCGGGGTGAGCCTGCAGCGGGCGTACGGGCGCAGCATCATGCTCGGTTTCCACGCCACGTACAGCCTGGGCGGGATCGCCGGTGCGTCGCTCGCGTGGGCGGGGGCTCACTGGGATCTGCCGCTCGTGGTGTCGTATCTGCCGGTGGTGGCGGTGCTGTTGCCCGCTGCGCTCGTCGGGAGCCGGTGGTACGTGGACGGGGAGAGCGAGAGCCCGGGGCGCCAGGAGAAGGGGGCTCGGGGCGGGAAGGTCGCCTTCGCGGTGCTGCTGCCGCTGTGCCTGGTGATGACGTTCGCGTACATCGGGGATTCGACGGTCTCCAACTGGAGCGCCAAGTACCTCCAGGACGTGCTGGGCAGCTCGGAGGAGCTGGCGACAGTTCCGTACAACGCGTACATGGTGACGACGCTGCTGGGACGGGCCGTCGGGGATCTCGGGGTACGGCGCTTCGGTGCGGTGGCGGTCGTGCGGTGTGGGACGGTGCTGGCCGCGGGTGGATTCGCGGTGGTGGCGGTGGCGCCTGGGGCGTGGGTGGGGCTGGCCGGGTTCACTCTGTTGGGTCTTGGGCTGTGTGTGATCGTCCCGCAGACGTTCGCGGCGGCGGGGAGGCTGTTCCCGGGCGAGAGCGATGTGGCTGTCGCGCGGCTGAATGTCTTCAACTACGTGGGATTCCTGATCGGGTCGCCGTTGGTCGGGGCGCTCGGAGATGCGTGGAACTACCGGGGCGCGATGCTCGTGCCGATGGTGTTGGTGCTGGTGACGTTGGTGTATGCCCGGTCGTTCGCGGCGGAGTCCGACCGATACGGTGACGTTCATGAGCGGCCGCGCACTGTTGATGTGGGACGAGGCGGTAACGAAGTATGACTTCGGGGCCGGCCATCCGATGGATCCGGTACGGCTTGCGCTGACCATGGGGTTGGTGCGGGCGTACGGACTGGACCGCGCGGTGGATGTGGTGGCGGCGAAGCCTGCCGGGGAGTCGACTCTGCGTCTGGTCCACCGCGAGGACTATGTCGCGGCCGTGCGGGCGGCGTCCCAGAACCCGCGGGCGGCGGATCAGTCGTATGGGCTCGGCACGATGGACGATCCGGCCTTCGCCGGCATGCACGAGGTGTCCGCGCTGATCGCCGGGCAGTCCGTGGGGGCTGCGGAGGCGGTGTGGCGTGGAGAGGCCGCACATGCGGTGAACTTCGCGGGCGGGTTGCATCATGCGATGCCCGGCGCGGCGTCGGGGTTCTGCATCTACAACGACGCGTCGTTGGCCATCGCGCGGCTGCTGGAGCTGGGGGCGGAGCGGGTCGCGTACGTGGACGTCGATGTGCATCACGGGGACGGGGTGCAGGCGACCTTCTGGGACGACCCGAGGGTGCTGACGATCTCGCTGCACGAGCATCCGCGGATGCTGTTCCCGGGGACGGGGTGGCCCGAGGAGACGGGTGGCGCCGGGCCGGGGGAGGGCTCGGCCGTGAACGTGGCGCTGCCGGCGGGGACGGGCGACGAGGGGTGGCTGCGGGCGTTCCACGCGGTGGTGCCCGAGCTGCTGGCGGACTTCCGGCCGCAGGTGCTGGTGACCCAGCACGGGGCGGACACGCACTTCGAGGATCCGTTGGCCCATTTGGCGGTGTCGCTGGATGCGCAGCGACTGGTCCAGGAGGCGTGCCATGAGCTTGCCCACGAGTGGGTCGAGGGCGGGCGATGGGTAGCGCTCGGCGGGGGCGGGTACGCGGTGGTGGATGTGGTGCCGCGGTCATGGACGCATCTGGTGGGGATCGCCGGGCATGCGCCGGTGGACCCGGAGTCGGTGATTCCGTCGTCGTGGCGGGATGAGGCGTATGCGCGGACGCGGCAGTTGGGGCCTGGGCGGATGACCGATGGGCGGACGCCGGGGTGGCGGGGCTGGGAGGACGGGTACGACCCGGCGGACCGGCTGGACCAGGCCGTGCTGGCGACGAGGCGGGCGGTGTTTCCCCTGAGGGGGATGCTGGCGTAGGGGCGGTTTCTCGCCTCGCAGTTACGCCAACTGTGCGGATTTGCCGGGGTTTTGGGGCATGGCGCGGAGGGGTGCGGGAGCATCGGGGGGTGTTGAGCAGGGGAGCGTTGCGTGCGCATCTGTTGGCGGCGAGGCTGGCCGGGCCGGTGGCCACCTCGAGGGAGGAGAGCCTGCGGAGCTATCGGCTGTTCGCGGCGCGGGATCCACGGGTAACGCTCGGACTCGATCCCGAATGGGACTGGGGTGAGCGGGATTTGATCGCCCTGATGGCCGACAAGTGCGGGGTTTCGGGCGATCCCGGTCATGTATCCGGACCGGATGTGATCGATCCCGAAAGGACGTTGAGTGGGCTCGATGCCTTCGCCGAGCGGTTGGCCGAGGCGGCCGGACGGCGGGCCCCGGTGCTGTTCGGGACCGGGCATCCGCATCGGCTGCTCGCGTTCTACGCCGAGCTCGCAGACGCTTTGTCGGCGGCAGGGTGTCCCGTACTCACACCGGCGCAGGGGCGATGTGTCGACATAACGACCCGGTTCGGCGTACGCACGTACAACCTCGACTACGTACGAGGAGTCGCGCTGGTGCGGGAACCGGGCGCGTGGGACGCCGGGCGGGACACCGGCGCACATACCCACTCACCCCTCCCGATTCGGGCTGCCCTGGAGGGACTCGCCGAGGTCGGCGGGCCGCTGCCCGAGCTGGTCGTCGGGGATCACGGCTGGGTCTGCGGGGCAGGTCAACTGGGGTTCGATGCCGTAGGTCTCGCCGATACGGACGATCCCGCGCTGTTCGTCGGCGAGGCAGAGGGGCGTGTGTCGGTCGCCGTTCCGCTTGATGACGCGGTGCGGTCCGATTACTACCGGCCGCTTACTCGCTATGTACTCAATCGAGCGTGTCTGTCACAGTAAACGGCCGATGGCTGCTCCTCTTCCCCACTCGCACCACCCGCCCCTAGTCTGGTGAGTGAGCGCACAGCGACGAAGAGTCACCGGAGGGGAAGCCGGTGTGCGTCGGGTGCGGAAGGTACAGGTGGGTCATGGCTGCTGGCGAGAGGCCTCTCAACGAGGTCAAGTTCCTGACCGTGGCGGAAGTCGCCTCGGTGATGCGCGTGTCGAAGATGACCGTGTACCGCTTGGTGCACAGTGGTCATCTGCCGGCGATTCGGGTGGGCAGGTCTTTCCGGGTCCCGGAGCAAGCGGTTCACGAGTACCTCCGCGAGTCCTTTGTGGGGGTCGAGTCCGCCTGAGGCACCCCTCGGATTACAGGCTTGGAGCTCGGGCCGGTAGGCTAGGCCGACGTAGGTCGTGTGGGCCCAGACGCCCCGCACCGAGTGAAGAGAAGTGAGCGAGGGTAGTCGTGGGCTCTGTTATCAAGAAGCGGCGCAAGCGGATGGCTAAGAAGAAGCACCGCAAGCTGCTCAAGCGCACGCGCGTTCAGCGTCGCAACAAGAAGTAAGCGGCGCCTGTCCGTGAAATACGCGGCCCTTCCACCAGCATGGTGGGAGGGCCGCGGTGCGTCGTACGGCGTTGGGGGCAAAGAGCCGTGAAGACTGTCTGCGGTCATCACAGCGCAACATCAACCCGCTACGGTGACGCCTAGGGGAGAACCGAACGGAAGGCGCTGATCTTGGGCAAGGTCGTGCTCGTCACCGGTGTGGCCCGGCAGCTCGGGGGCCGTTTCGTACGCCGCATCCAGCGGGATCCCGAGGTGGACCGGGTGGTGGGTGTGGACGCGGTGACTCCCGAGCACGATCTCGGCGGTGCCGATTTCGTCCGCGCGGACATCCGCCAGCCGGCCATAGCCCGTGTGCTCGCCGAGCACGGCGTCGACACGGTCGTCCATATGGACGTCACGGGTACGCCGCTGGGCTCGGGCGGCAGGACCTCGGTCAAGGAGACCAACGTCATCGGCACCATGCAGCTGCTCGGTGCCTGCCAGAAGTCGCCCACCGTCAGGCGGCTGGTCGTCAAGTCCAGTACGAGCGTGTACGGCTCCGCGCCACGCGACCCGGCCGTCTTCACGGAGACCACCCCGCCCAAGTCCCTGCCGAGCGGTGGCTTCGCCAAGGACGCTGTGGAGGTCGAGGGGTACGTACGGGGCTTCGCGCGCCGCAGGCCGGACGTGGCGGTGTGCGTACTGCGCTTCGCGAACATCCTCGGGCCGCGGGCCGACTCCCCGCTCGCCGACTACTTCTCGCTGCCCGTCATGCCGACGGTCTTCGGCTATGACCCGCGGCTGCAGTTCGTCCACGAGGACGATGTCATCGAGGTGCTGCGCATCGCTTCCCACGAGCCGCGCCGTGGAACCCTCAACAGCGGCACGTTCAACATCGCGGGTGACGGGGTGCTGCTGCTCTCGCAGTGCTCGCGAAGGCTGGGCCGCCCGACGGTGCCGGTACTGCTTCCTGCGGTCACCTGGGTGGGTTCCGCGCTGCGTACGGTCGGGGTCACCGACTTCTCCCCGGAGCAGATCCGGCTGCTCACGCACGGCCGGGTGGTGAGCACGGTCCAGATGCGCGAGACCCTCGGCTTCACCCCCGCGTACACGACAGCGGAGACCTTCGCGGAGTTCGCGCGCAGCCGCGCGCCGGGGCTGCTGCCGCCGGAGACCGTGGCCAGGACGGTGGACAGGCTCGCCGCTCTGCCGGCCGCTGCGGGCTGCACCAGGAGGACGGCGGGCACCACCGCAGACACCACCGCGACGAGCACCGCGAACAGCACTCAGAGCGCCGGATAGCGTCGGATAAGGAGCGCAAGCAACGATGGCGGACGCCAAGGTCATTCCGTTCGACGACGACCGGTCACGCACGGGCGCGTCGCAACGCCCGGTGCGGCGGCGCCCCGGGGCAGGCCGGCGCAAGGCCGCCGAGGCGGTGGCGGTGCGCGAGGTGCCGGTCGGTGCGGTGCCTGGGCAGCCCGACAGAGAGCATCCGGGCGCGTCGGCTGTGGGCACAGCAGGTGCAGCCGGCGCGGGTGCGGGTACGGGAGGTACGGCGCGCGAGACAGGTCCCCTCTGGGACGCCGCGCGCGGCGTCCGGAGCGAGGGAGAGCCGCGCATGCCGGAAGCGGGCGACCAGGGCACCCAGGGCGGCCTGGGGGCCTGGGACCGGCGGCTCGCCGGCGGCCTGGCGTTTCTGCGGCGGCGGCTCACCGGCGACTACGAGGTCGACGAGTTCGGCTACGACAAGGAGCTCACCGACCAGGTGCTCATGTCACTCGTGCGGCCGCTGTACGAGAAGTACTTCCGGGTCGAGGTGAAGGGCATCGAGAACATCCCGTCGGACGGCGGGGCGCTCGTGGTGGCCAACCACTCCGGGACGCTGCCGCTCGACGGGCTGATGATGCAGGTCGCGGTGCACGACAAGCACCCGGCGGGCCGGCATCTGCGGCTGCTCGCCGCGGACCTGGTCTTCGTGCTGCCGGTGATAAACGAGCTGGCGCGGAAGGCCGGGCACACGCTGGCGTGCGCGGAGGACGCGGAGCGGCTGCTCCAGCAGGGTGAGGTCGTCGGGGTGATGCCCGAGGGCTTCAAGGGCATCGGGAAGCCCTTCAGCGACCGGTACAAGCTGCAGCGCTTCGGGCGGGGTGGCTTCGTCTCCACGGCGCTGCGGGCGGGCGTGCCGATCGTGCCGTGCTCGATCGTCGGGGCGGAGGAGATCTATCCGATGATCGGTAATGCGAAAACGCTGGCGCGGCTGCTGGGGTTCCCGTATTTCCCGATCACGCCGACCTTCCCCTGGCTGGGGCCGCTCGGGGCGGTGCCGCTGCCGACGAAGTGGACGATTCAGTTCGGGGAGCCGATCCCGACGGACGGCTATCCGCCCGAGGCGGCGGAAGATCCGATGCTGATGTTCAATCTGACGGACCAGGTGCGGGAGCAGATCCAGCACACGCTGTACAAGCTGCTCGTACAGCGCCGGTCGGTCTTTTTCTGAGACGCTCGGCCGACGGCGTATCTGAGTGTCCGACGACGTGACGGAAGGGGGTAGGCGCCCGGGCCTGGGCGCCTACCCCCTTCCATGACGTGACCGGCGTACCGGTCTCTAGCGGTCGTCCTCGGCGTCGATGCCCAGGCCCGGGAGCAGGCCCGGCAGCAACGGGGGGATCGTCACGTCCGGCATGGGGTCCGTGATGTCGTTGCCGGACGTGGCGGACGGTGTCGTGCTGTTCTGCGGGGGGTTGAGCAGGCCGCCCGTGTTGCCCCCGAGCAGGCCGTCGCCCGCCGTCGCGCCGGTGCCCGACGGATAGGGCCGGGTGCCGCCGTCCGACTGGCCCGCGGAGGGCGAGGACGACGACGGGTGGTCCGCACCGTACGAACTGGAAGGGCCCGTGGGGCCGTCGGGTGACGCTCCGGGGCGCTGGGATCCGCCGCTCTCCGTCTCGGGAGCGCGGGGCAGCAGCGACTGGAGCGGTCCGACTTCCTGGTCTATGGCGTCGAAGACCGAACTCACCTCGTTGCCGACGTCGGTGAGCTGGGCCGGAAGGCGGTTGCGCAGCCCGTTCCACGTATCGCGGTGTGAGTCGGCGAACGAGGACAAGGTCGCGATGGGGCCGAGCGAGCCGTCCCGCTCGTACGCCTGGTGGAGGAGTCGGTGGCCTTCCGTGGCGTCGTGGCGCATTCCGGTCAGGGCGCGCCTGACCTCGCCGACCGACTCGTGGTCCAGCTCGCCGGCCCGGGCGCGCTCCATGAGGCGGCGGGCCTCGTTGAGCCGTGTCGAGGCCTGGTCGAGGTAGATGGCGCCGCGGTCCGCGTCGTCGTCGGCCATGCCGAGCTTGAGGTCCTCCATGCCTCGTTTCAGCCCGTAGAGCGAGTCACCGGGGAGGGCGTCGGAACTGGCGGCGGCCACTCCGCTGAAGGCGCCCGCGGCGACTCCGACGGTGAGGCCGCCGGCCGCGAGCCCCTTGGACCAGCGGGAGCGCGGCCGCAGTTTCCGGAGCGGCGATGCCCGGTGGGCGCCGCGGCCGGATGCGCGCTGTCTCGGGACCGCAGGATCGGCGGACGCACCTCCTTCGGAGGCTGTGCCCTCCATGAGCATGGCCTCCATGGCGGCGACGAGCTGGGCTCGCTGCACCACCTTGACCTCGGGGTCCAACTGGGGCTTCGGCAGCTCACCGAGGCCGTTCGCCAGGGCCAACAGCCGCCCCTGCTCGGCCGGTTCGGCCGAATCATGGGGCTGCTCGGCCGCCGCGCCCCGGAGCGTCTGATTCTCCAGGGCCTGGGCGAAGGCGTTCGCCCGCCGGTGCGCCGAAACGTTCGCGATCACTGGCGGCACCTCCTCTCGTCATGACGGTCGACTCCCCGGGGGTTCCGGAAGGTTGCACGCCTTGAGCGCATCCACTCGATCGAGTGAGTGGCTGCGGGCAGGGCGTGACCGCAGGGAGTCTGCATTCCGCACAACGAGCGGCTCGGCAGTTGGGTTACGCGCGAAGGATGATCGGACCAGTGCGTCATCAGCCGCTCACGGGTGGTGAGTTGAAGGGACGGGACAGCGTGGGGGGCTTGATGTGGGGGACTGGTTCGTGGGGGGAATGCGTGGGGGAGTGGGGGATCGCGAGGGGGCGCGCGGGGTGGGGGAGTGAGCGGGAGGGTCAGCGGGCGTCGTCGGGGAGGAGCCTTGCCAGGGTACGGACGGCACGGTACTGAAGGGTCTTGATCGCACCTTCGTTCTTGCCCATCACGCGCGCGGTCTCGGCCACCGACATCCCCTGCAGGAAGCGCAGCGTGACGCACTCCTGCTGCTGTGGATTGAGTTTGCGTACGGCCTCGAGCAGCGCGGCGTTCGAGAGCGACTCGAGGACCGACTCCTCGGGGCTGCGTTCGACCTCATTGGCGTCGAGCATCTCGCCGGTGGTCACTTCCAGTCGGAAACGGCTCGACTTGAAGTGGTCGGCGACCAGATTGCGCGCGATCGTGACCAGCCAGGCGCCGAAGTCGCGGCCCTGCCAGGTGAAGGTGGAGATACGGCGCAGGGCGCGCAGGAAGGTCTCGCTGGTGAGATCCTCGGCCGTCGCTTTGCCGCCGACGCGGTAGTAGATGTAGCGGTAGACCGTGTCGCTGTACTGGTCGTACAGACGGCCGAATGCTTCGGCCTCGCCGGCCTGGGCGCGCTCGACGAGCTCCATCATGCGTGCGCTGTCGCTGTCGGCGCTGGGGCGGCGGGCCGTCGTCGAGGCACCGCCGCGGCCGCCCCGTCTGCCGACTTCCCGCCCGTCGCCCGCCCGCCGCCCCTCGACGAGGCCGCTGCGCGCCGACCCCTTGTCGATTCCGCCCGCCAGGGCGTAGCAGGGGCCGGCAGGGCCGAGGGCGGCAGGGCCCGGCGCGGCGAAGGCGGGGACGGCGTACGCGGTGGGGACGAAGCGGCGCAAGTGGTCGGCGACCGTTGCGCGCAGCGTAGCCAGGCCCGAGGCGTCAACCCCGACGTGTGGGTACACGGGACTCCCAGAGGCAGAGCTTCCATCACGAGCAGTGCGGGACCGTTCACTCGTCGTGGCGACGTGTGGGGTCCTTAATGCGTCTGAGGAGAATAACGCTTCGTACAGGCAGCGCTACACCCAGTTGCTCAAATCATCGATTCCGTCGCTTCTGTTACGTCAAAGCGACGGATCAAGTCGCAGGTTGTGACCGGTTATTGATCGGATTACTTCGTGATCTGCTGCGGCGCGTGATGGGTTGTGCTCATGTGCCCGTAACGGGACTGGCGGCGCGGGAGGGCGGGTAAGAAAAATGGAATGCCGCGCGCCGCGCGCCGCAGTCAGCAACGCCCGGTGACGGTGGTTCGGTTGTGCGTTCGCCGATCGCCTGCGCGTACGTCGGCGCCGGCTTCAGCGGCGGCGGCGGTGCAGGGCGACGGCCGCGGCCGTGCCGCCCGCCAGCGCGCCCACACCCGCAGCGGCCGGGATGCCGACCTTGGCCGCCTTGCGGCCCGTCCGGTAGTCGCGCAGCCGCCAGTCGCGCTCGCGCGCGTGCTTGCGCAGCTTGGTGTCCGGGTTGATCGCGTAAGGGTGCCCGACGAGGGACAGCATCGGGATGTCGTTGTGCGAGTCGCTGTACGCAGCACAGCGGGTCAGATCCAGGTTCTCGGCCGCCGCCAGGGCGCGTACCGCCTCGGCCTTCGCAGGGCCGTGCAGCGGCTCGCCAACCAGCTTGCCGGTGTACACGCCGTCGACGGACTCGGCGACCGTGCCGAGCGCGCCGGTCAGGCCGAGCCGACGGGCGATGATCGTCGCGGTCTCGACCGGCGCGGCCGTGACCAGCCACACCTTCTGGCCCGCGTCGAGGTGGGCCTGGGCCAGGGCCCGCGTACCGGGCCAGATGCGGTCGGCCATGTACTCGTCGTAGATCTCCTCGCCGATCGACATCAGCTCGGAGACGCGGTGGCCCTTGACGATGGACAGGGCGGACTCGCGTACGTCCTGCATATGGTCCGGGTCCTCGACCCCGGCGAGCCGGAACCACGTCTGCTGCCAGGCGAACCGTGCCAGCTCACGGCGCTGGAAGAACTTCCGCTTGTACAGGCCCCGTCCGAAGTGGAAGATCGCGGCGCCCTGCATGACCGTGTTGTCGAGGTCGAAGAAGGCTGCGGCGCGGACGTCCCCGACGACGGGGAAGTCCGCCTCCTTGCGCCTGGTGTCGGCGGTGTCCAGGGCTCCGGTCGCCGCGTGCGCGTCGAACTGCTGCGAGGACTTGCGCGCTGCCTCGGCGGCGGCCTCGCCTGCGAGGACGCTCCGGGCGGTCGCGGAGCGCCTACGGGGGGTGAGCCATCCCAGTGCGGCCATGGCGTGAGCATAGCCAGTCAGTTCCGAACTTCCCGACTCGCGGGGATGCGAAGGCGTGAACTCTGGGCGGCCGGATTGTTAAACCGGGCCAATCGGGCGCGCGGTCCGGGGCGGCCGCACGGGGCGGAGAATGGGGTCATGAGTCCTCTGCTGCGGCGCACGAAGAAGAAGGCCGGCGAACGGGTCGTGACCTTGATCGGGAAGCCCGGGTGTCATCTCTGTGACGATGCGCGGACCGTGATCGAACAGGTCTGCGCGGAGACCGGCGCCGCGTGGGAGGAGAAGGACATCACCCAGGACGAGGAGCTGCACCGGGAGTACTGGGAGCAGATTCCGGTCGTCCTGGTGGACGGTCGGCAGCACACGTTCTGGCGTGTGGACGCCGGCCGGCTCCGTCGCGAACTGGGGGGCTGACCCGAAAGGCGGTTACCATTGTGGGCGTTTTGTTGGGGTCTCGGGGGCTGGATCGTGAGGAGTGTGCAGAGTTTTGCCCCCTTCGCGTTTTCCATGGACGGAGACGGTCCACGGTTCCCGGATCCCGTGTTCGAATCGCGTGACCCCGGTCACTTTGCTCGGACAAAGCGGACACCATCTTTGTGCACGCGTTCACAAAGACATAGCCTGCATTCGACGGGGCGGTCCTGCGACGTACGGCCGCCTGCAGCCTCGCTCATCCCGCAGGAGCACCGTGGCAACTGGCCGAACTCACCGACCGGCGACTCGCAGCCGAGGAATCCCCGAGGCCACGGTCGCCCGGCTTCCGCTGTATCTGCGCGCGCTGACCGCGCTGTCGGAGCGCTCCGTGCCGACGGTCTCGTCGGAGGAGCTCGCGGCCGCGGCGGGGGTCAACTCCGCGAAGCTGCGGAAGGACTTCTCGTACCTCGGCTCGTACGGGACCCGCGGCGTCGGCTACGACGTCGAGTACCTCGTCTACCAGATCTCCCGTGAGCTCGGCCTCACCCAGGACTGGCCGGTCGTGATCGTCGGTATCGGTAACCTCGGCGCCGCGCTCGCGAACTACGGCGGGTTCGCCTCCCGTGGCTTCCGCGTCGCCGCCCTGATCGACGCCGACCCGGCGATGGCCGGGAAGCCGGTCGCCGGAATCCCTGTCCAGCACACGGATGAGCTGGAGAAGATCATCTCGGACAACGGTGTCTCCATCGGGGTCATCGCGACCCCTGCGGGTGCCGCGCAGCAGGTGTGCGACCGGCTGGTCGCCGCAGGCGTCACCTCCATCCTCAACTTCGCGCCCACCGTGCTGTCGGTGCCGGACGGCGTCGACGTACGCAAGGTCGACCTGTCGATCGAGCTGCAGATCCTCGCGTTCCATGAGCAGCGCAAGGCCGGTGAGGAGCTGGAGGCGGAGGCCGCCACGGCGTCCGCCGCGTCTGTCGTGGCGCCCGTTCCGCCGGTGGGGTCCACGACGCCCGCGTCGCATGGAGCCACCGGTTCGGCCCCGGGCCGGAAGGGACCCGACGGGGACGTCCCCGCCGTGATGCCGGCATGAGCCTCCTGGTCGTCGGACTCAGCCACCGCAGCGCCCCGGTCAGCGTGCTGGAGCGGGCCTCGCTGGCCGCGGACACGCAGGTCAAGCTGCTGCATGACACCCTCGCTGCGGAACCGGCGGTCGAGGCGTCCGTCCTCGCCACCTGCAACCGCATCGAGCTGTACGCCGACGTCGACAAGTTCCACGCCGGCGTCGCCGAGCTGTCCACCCTGCTCGCCCAGCACAGCGGCGTCGGGCTGGAGGAGCTCACCCCTTATCTGTACGTGCACTACGAGGACCGCGCCGTCCACCACCTCTTCTCGGTGGCCTGCGGTCTCGACTCGATGGTCATCGGCGAGGGGCAGATCCTCGGCCAGATCAAGGACGCGCTCGCGCTCGGCCAGGAGCTGCACACCGCGGGCCGGCTGCTGAACGACCTCTTCCAGCAGTCGCTGCGGGTGGGCAAGCGGGCCCACAGCGAGACCGGGATCGACCGGGCCGGGCAGTCGCTCGTCACGTTCGGCCTGGAGCAGCTGGCGTGCGGCGCGCCGGTGGACGAGTGGGCGGCGGGCAAGCGGGCGCTGGTCATCGGCGCCGGTTCGATGTCGTCGCTCGCGGCGGCGACGCTGGCGCGAGCCGGAGTCGCCGAGATCGTCGTCGCCAACCGGACGCAGGAGCGGGCCGAGCGGCTCGTGCAGATCCTGACCGAGCCTGGGGGTGCCCCCAGGCGAAGCTCTGGGGGAGGTACCGGAGTCGCCGCACGGGCCGTGCCCATGGACGCGGTCGCGGACGAACTGACACGAGTCGACGTCGTGGTGTCCTGCACCGGTGCGACGGGGCTCGTGCTGACGGCCGAGGCGGTCGCCGCGGCCGTGCCGGGTGCGTCGGAGGCACTCGCTGCCGCGGAGACGGCTTCCCTGGAGTCTCTCGCCGCGGAAGCGGCCGCCGAGGAGGCTGCTGGGCAGGCCGCGATCACGGCGGACGCCGAGGTCATCGCACGGCTCGCCGGCTTCGAACGCGTGGCCGAGGACCTCGCCGTCCTCGCCGATGACGAGTGCCCGGTCGGGCTCGACGACAAGGGTGCCGCACCCGCCGGCGCCGCAGCCGCTGCGGCAGGGCTGCCCGCCGACGACATGGGCCTGCACGGCGCATGGGTGGAGAACGCCGCGGCCGACCGGCGCGGTGCCCTGGAGCGGCGTACGGTCCGCGCGCAGAGCACGGGACCGGTCCGCCTCGCGCTCCTCGACCTCGCCATGCCCCGGGACATCGATGCCGCCGTGCACCGGATTCCCGGCGTCCGTCTCGTGGACATCGAGTCGCTCGCCGATGCGTCCGCCGACGCCCCGATGGCCGCCGACGTGGACCAGGTGCGCACGATCGTCGCCGACGAGGTCGCCGCCTTCGGCGCCGCGCAGCGCGCCGCGCACATCACGCCGACCGTGGTCGCCCTGCGCGCCATGGCCGCCGATGTGGTGGCAGGCGAGGTCGCGCGGCTGGAGGGCCGGCTGCCCGACCTGGACGACAAGCAGCGCGCGGAGATCGCCCAGACCGTGCGCCGTGTCGTCGACAAACTGCTGCACGCGCCCACCGTGCGGATCAAGCAGCTCGCCGCGGAGCCCGGCGGTGCCGGCTACGCGGACGCGCTGCGCACACTCTTCGACCTCGACCCGGAGACGGTCGCATCCGTCAGCCGGGCCGACCTGAACGACGCCGACGTCAAGAACCGAGGGCGAGTATGACCGAGAGGGCCGAGAAGGCTTTGAGGCTTGGGACCAGGCGCAGCAAGCTCGCCATGGCCCAGTCCGGGCATGTGGCAGAGGCGGTGACCCGGCTGACCGGGCGTCCCGTCGAGCTCGTCGAGATCACCACGTACGGCGACACGTCCCGCGAGCACCTCGCGCAGATCGGCGGCACCGGTGTGTTCGTCACCGCGCTGCGCGACGCGCTCCTCGCGGGCGAGGTGGACTTCGCGGTGCACTCGCTGAAGGACCTGCCGACCGCGCAGCCCGACGACCTGGTGCTGGCCGCGATTCCGCGCCGCGAGGACCCGCGGGACGTGCTCGTCGCGCGGGACGGGCTGACGCTCGACCAGCTGCCGCCGGGTGCCCGGGTCGGCACCGGTTCGCCGCGGCGGATGGCGCAGCTCAACGCGTACGCGCGCCTCCACGGGCTGCGGATCGAGACCGTGCCGATCCGGGGGAACATCGACACCCGGGTCGGATACGTACGCAGCGGGGAGCTGGACGCCGTGGTGCTTGCCGCGGCCGGGCTGAACCGTATCGGCAGGATCGAGGACGTGACCGACTTCCTGTCGGTCGACGCGGTGCTGCCCGCCCCCGGCCAGGGGGCCCTGGCGGTCGAGTGCCTTTCGGCGAACGCCGAACTCGCCGCCACGCTCGCCGAGCTCGACGACCCGCACACGCGGGCCGCCGTGACGGCCGAGCGGTCCCTGCTCGCCGCCCTGGAGGCCGGCTGCAGCGCACCTGTGGGTGCGCTGGCCGACCTGCTGGCCGACGGACAGGTTGTTCATGAGATGCGCCTGCGCGGTGTCGTCGGTACGACCGACGGATCCACGCTGGTGCAGCTGTCCACCACCGGTCCCGTACCCACGTCGCACGACGACGCAGTGGCGCTCGGTCGCGAACTCGCGGCCGAGATGCTTGCCAAGGGTGCGGCCGGTCTTATGGGGGAGCGAGCACTTTGAGCCCCACCACCACTGCCGCCTCTGCCTCTTCGGCGTTCTTCGCTTCCGGGCACGTCACCTTCCTCGGCGCCGGTCCCGGCGACCCGGGACTGCTGACGCTGCGCGCCGTGGAGGCGCTGTCGGGTGCGGACGTGCTGATCGCCGAGCCCGATGTCCTCGAGGTCGTTCGCGGCCATGCGAGGGCGGGCGTGAGCACGCCTGAGCTGACGGTTGTTGACGATGTGTCAACGACCGTCGGGGTCCCCGTGTTGAGGGATGCGGCCAATCTTGTCATGGAGGCTGCGCGGAGCGGCAAGCGGGTCGTCCGTGCGGTGAGCGGTGACCCCGGGCTCGACGGCAACGCCGGTCAGGAGATGCTCGCGTGCGCGGCGGAAGGCATTCCGTTCGAGGTCGTGCCGGGTGTCGCGACGGCGGTGGGTGTGCCCGCGTACGCCGGTGTGCCGCTGCGCGACGCGCAGGGGACCGATGTGCGCTTCATCGACGCGCGCACGGCCGACGACCGGTGCTGGACGGAGGTCGGGGCGTCGGACGGGACCGTGGTCGTGTCGACGTCCCTGGACGCGGTCGCGGCCGCGGCCGGTGAGCTGGTGGCGGCCGGGCGCAAGCCCGACACCCCGCTGACGGTGACCGTCGCCGGTACGACGACGCGTCAGCGGACGTGGACGGCGACCCTCGGGACCATTGCGCAGGTCTTCAAGCAGGCGAAGGTGCTGCCGTCGCCGGAGGGACACCGGCCCGTCATAGCCGTGGTCGGCGAGCGCAGTGCCCCGGCCCAGCGTGACCAGCTCGCGTGGTTCGAGTCCAAGCCGCTGTTCGGCTGGAAGGTCCTCGTACCGCGTACGAAGGAGCAGGCTGCTTCGCTCTCCGACCAGCTTCGTTCGTACGGGGCGGTGCCGCATGAGGTGCCGACGATCGCCGTCGAGCCGCCGCGGACGCCGCAGCAGATGGAGCGTGCGGTCAAGGGGCTCGTGACGGGGCGGTACGAGTGGATCGCCTTCACGTCGGTCAACGCCGTGAAGGCGGTGCGGGAGAAGTTCGAGGAGTACGGGCTCGACGCCCGCGCCTTCGCCGGGATCAAGGTCGCGGCGGTGGGCGAGCAGACCGCGAAGGCCCTGGTCGAGTTCGGCGTCAAGCCCGATCTGGTGCCGAGCGGGGAGCAGTCGGCGGCCGGGCTGCTGGAGGACTGGCCGCCGTACGACCCGGTCTTCGACCCGATCGACCGGGTGTTCCTGCCGCGGGCCGACATCGCCACGGAGACGCTGGTGGCGGGTCTGATCGAGCTCGGGTGGGAGGTCGACGACGTCACGGCGTACCGGACCGTGCGGGCGTCGCCGCCGCCGGCGGACACGCGTGAGGCGATCAAGGGCGGCGGGTTCGACGCGGTGCTGTTCACGTCGTCCTCCACGGTGCGGAACCTGGTGGGCATCGCCGGGAAGCCGCACAACGTGACGGTCATCGCGTGTATCGGCCCTGCGACCGCGAAGACCGCGGAGGAGCACGGCCTGCGCGTGGACGTGCTGTCGCCGGAGCCGTCGGTGCACAAGCTGGCGGAGGCGCTGGCGGAGTTCGGCGCGCGGCGCCGCGAGGCGGCGCTCGAGGCGGGCGACCCGGTCACCCGCCCGAGCGAGCGCAGGCCGGGCGCGCGGCGTCGTCGTACGACGTAGCCGGGGTCGCTGCCCCGGCCCCCGTTGTGGGCAGCTGGGTGTGCCTGCCCACCTGTTGTGGGCGTGGCACGCCCCAACTGTCGGGTCCAGCGACGACGGCCCTGCCCCACCCGTTGTGGGCAGTCGTTCCGCTGGGGGTCCCCCAGGACGAAGTCCTAGGGGGAGGAACGGGTGGGCACAACCCCCGGTGCCGGGTGCCGGCCCGTTCAGCGTCCGCCCCGGTGGGCCTGGGCCACGCCCGGTGGGTGGGGTCGGGTGCCCTCCGGGGTACCTCCTCGGAGTCGGTGGGCGAGCTGGGGCACCCGGCGCAAGCTGCCGACTCCTGCGGAGCACCCCTGCGGACCCCCTTCCCGGCCCGGTGGGCGGATTACACACCGGCAAGGTGTCGGCAAAAGCCCCCCGAGAGCGGGCGTAGCGTGGACGCATGACTGTGTACGGATCCTTTCCCGGGTCGCGGCCGCGGCGGCTGCGGACCACCCCCGCGATGCGGCGCATGGTCGCCGAGACGCGGCTGAATGCGGCTGATCTGATCCTCCCGGCGTTCGTACGGGAAGGCGTGAGCGAGCCCGTGCCGATCGCGGCGATGCCGGGCGTCGTGCAGCACTCGCTGGACACGCTGCGCAAGGCCGCGGTGGAGGCCCGGGAGGCCGGGGTCTCCGGGATCATGCTCTTCGGCGTGCCGGAGGACGCGAAGAAGGATGCGGCCGGGACGGCGGGCACCGATCCGGAAGGGATCCTGCAGGTCGCCATCCGGGCCGTGAAGGCCGAGGTCGGCGATGAACTCGTGATCATGTCCGATCTGTGTCTGGACGAGTACACCGATCACGGGCACTGCGGTGTGCTGGATGCGGCCGGCCGTGTGGACAACGACGCCACGCTGGAACGCTACGCCGAGATGGCCCAGGTCCAGGCAGACGCGGGCGTCCACGTCGTGGGCCCCAGCGGGATGATGGACGGTCAGGTCGGGGTCATTCGCGATGCCTTGGACACGATCGGCAAGGAGGACGTGGCCGTGCTCGCATACACGGCCAAGTACTCGTCCGCCTTCTACGGGCCTTTCCGCGAGGCCGTCGCCTCGTCCCTGACCGGTGACCGCAAGACCTACCAGCAGGACCCGGCCAATCTGCGCGAGTCCATGCGGGAGTTGGCGCTGGACCTGGAGGAGGGCGCCGACATGGTCATGGTCAAGCCCGCGGGTCCCTATCTGGATGTGCTGGCGAAGGTTGCGGCGGCTGTGGACGTGCCGGTCGCGGCGTACCAGATCAGTGGTGAGTACGCGATGGTCGAGGCCGCTGCCGAGAAGGGCTGGATCGATCGCGACAAGGCGATCCTGGAGACCCTGACGGGCATCCGGCGCGCGGGCGCGCAGATGATCCTCACGTATTGGGCGACGGAGGTCGCGCAGAAGCTGCGCTGACGTTCAGTCCCACCAGAAGGTCCAGTGCGCCTTTCCGAGGACGGCCTCGGCGGCGTACGCACGCATCGTCTCGTAGCCCTGCCAGACGTTGTCCGGGCAGAACGCATGGTGCTCGGCGGCGACCGCCAGGGCATGCGTCATCGTGCGCGGCGGGGCCGCCACGGAGACGTCCAGGCGGTCGAAGGAGAGCGCCACGACGCGTATGCCGAAGCGGTCCTCCCAGGAGCGCAGGACCGCGGAGAGCACGCCCGGGTCCGTGTGGTTGCAAGAGCCGATCCAGCCCAGGGCCGCGGGGATGTCCGCGCCGCGGCGGACGGGCACGAGGCCCGCACGGGCGCCCGGGAGCCGGTCGGCCTCGAGAAGCGCGGCGGCGACACGGGCCGCGGTGGCGTCCGGATCGTTCACGAACTCGCCCGCCGGGGCGAGGCCCGGCCACTGGGTGGTGAACGGGGCGATCGTGTCCGCGTCGTCCTCGTCGCCGTCCTCCGCCTGCACGTACTCCCAGAGGCTCTCCAGGACTTCCTCGGAGTCGTGGTCGTCCGGCTCGGCTGTCTGGTCGGCGAACAGGGCCTTCTCGTCGGTGAGCAGGACGGGGTGCATCCCGGCGGACTCGCGGGCAGGCAGGAGTCGGGCCCAGGTGTCGTGCTCGGCGGGCCCCTCCGCGTACCAGTACGAGGGTTGTGTGCGCACAGTGCCGGGCGGCAGGTCCAGGCCCAGCGCATTCGGATTGATGACCATGGACCGAATGTAGAGGCCGCCACTGACAACGGAGGCCGCCCGTCCAGAACGGGCGGCCTCCACACCGGTCTTGGCGTGGGCGATCAGTAGGTGAGCGCGTCCGACATGTCGCTCAGCCAGTACGTCACCATGGCGCTGTCGTCCTCGATGTAGGTGTCCGCGGGGAGCGCGACCTCGGCGTGTGCGCCGGTCGATCCGGAGCCGTTGCCCGCGTCGAAGGAGACGGTGAGGTGCTTCGCGGTGCGACCCTTGCTCTTGCCGGGCTCGCCGGTCAGCAAGACGGAGGCGTAGGCGGACTGGCCGGGGGCCAGGGTCACGACGGCCTGCGGCTTGCTGTCCTCGACAAACTGGGTGGGGGACTGGGCTTCGTCAAAGCGGAGGTACGGCGCGCCGAAGGCGTTGCAGGGGCGCGAGCCCGTGTTGGTGACGGCGATCAGCAGGTGGTTGATGGGGCGTGTGACCTTGCTGGCGACGACCTTGGTGTTGCTGCCGGTGCAGGTGACGGGGGAGGCGTCGCTGGCGTCGCCGCTCGTGCTGCCCTTGCTGGAGCCGTTGCTCGCGTTGCCGCCGCCGCTGGTGCCCTTGCCGTTGCCGCCGGCCGGGGCTGCGGACGCGGTACCGCCGCCCGTGCCCGAGGAAGAGGTGGCCGCAGGGCCCTCCGAGGCGGTGGCGCTCGCCTTGCCGCCGCCGGCCGGGTCCGCCGCCTTGGCCTTGTCGTCGTTCTGGCAGGCGGTCAGGGACAGGCCCGCAAGAAGCGCGGCGGTCGCGGCGATGGCGGTGCGGGTACGGATGGTGCGCATGGTGGATCGACTCCCCGTTGTTGTGGTGGTGGATTCAGTGACGGTTGATCAGCGAGATCACGACTGCGGTGCAGGCGATCAGAACGACGACCGCGAGGACATCGCTGAAGCCGAAGTTGAAGCGGGTTCGCATCGGAGCTCCCGGTTCGGGTGGTGCTGCCCACACCTTGCGGAGGCGGCGGATCGTGGGACAACCGGCCAGGGACAATGAGGGAAGCTGGAACGCCGAAACGGGATCTGACCTGGGGAAACACTCAGTGCCTGGAATGCGTTTCCGGGACGGCGGAACGAGGGGGAGGGCCGAAATGGCAGCGGGGACAGACGACTTCGCGGAGTTGCTGAGCGCGTTGAAGGTACGTTCCGGGCGCAGCTACGGGACTCTCGCCAGACAGCTCCATATGAGTACGTCCACGCTGCACCGCTACTGCAACGGCGACGCCGTACCGACCGAGTACGCCCCCGTGGAGCGGCTTGCCCGGCTGTGCGGGGCGACCCCCGACGAGCTCGTGGAACTGCACAGGCAATGGATCCTGGCCGACGAGGCCCGCAGACGCGGCCGGGCCGGCGCGGCCGAGTCGTCCGCTGAGGCGGAGCCTGGCATGGGGCCCGTCGCAGCTCCGGGACCCGGAGCGACGCCGGTGCCGGTCGTGGCCGCCGTCGTGGAGACGGATGGTGAGACGGATGGTGAGGCGGGAGAGCCCGGGCCGGAAGACGTAGTCCCCGGGCCGGTGGTCGTCGGGCCCGAGCCCGCCTCGCGCAAGCGCCGTCTGCGTATCGCGGTCGCCACGGCCGCCGTTGTCGCCCTCGCCGTCCCGGCAGCCGTCGCCGTAAGCGAGTTCGGGGGCGATGGCTCCGGTACGGACGCGGACCGGAAGGGGCAGCCCCGCGCGGGAACCGGCGCCGGCGTCTCGGACGGAGCCTCCGTGTCCCCGTCCGCTTCCGTGTCTGCCTCCGCCTCACCGAGCGGCAGCGCCTCGCCCGACGGGAAGGGGACAAGCGCCTCCCCGTCGGACCCGGCCGCCAAGGGACGGTCGACGTCGCCCGACGAGAAGAGCGGTGGTGCGGCGCCCAGCGTGGGGATCAGCTCGTACAACTGGGAGGCGCCGTGCGGTGAGCAGTACCTGCTGGACCAGCAGCCGGGCCAGGTCCCGCCGCCGCCCGCTCCTCAGGACACCCGGGGCTGGGCACGTGCTCTGGGCGGTGTCAGCGGCGGCGACATGCAGCTCCAGCTGACCGTGACGGGCAACACGGAAGAGGCGGTGGTCATCACCGCCTTGAACGTACGCGTGGTGGGGCGAAAGGTCCCCCTGCCCTGGCAGGCCTACTCCATGGGCGACGGCTGCGGCAGCGGCGTCACCCCGCAGACCTTCGACATCGACCTGGACAACGCCCGGCCGCTGGCCAAGCCCGTGGCCGGGCAGGACGGCGACACCGTCGTACCGGCCAAGGACTTCCCGTACAAGGTCTCCACCCGCGACCCGCAGGTCCTGAACCTCGATGTCCACACCGAAGGACACGAGGTCACGTGGTACCTGGAGGTGGCATGGAGCAGCGGCGACCGGCAGGGGACGGTACGGGTCGACGACGGCGGAAAGCCCTTCCGTACGAGCGCCTTCGACGAGCGTCGGCTCCACCACTACTGGCCGGACAAGGGCGAGTGGGTCGCCCAGTGACCGTCAGCGCGACTGCGTGGCGGCGAACGCCGCGAAGGACGACCAGGTGGTGGGCGCGAGGGGGCGGTCCGTGCCCCGGCCTCGCGAGCCGGAGGGGGAGTCGGGGCGTTGGGGAGCGGGCGCCCGGGAAGATCGTGTGGTGCGAGTTCGGACTCGCTCAGTGGTGAGTGAGGTGGTGATCTGCGGCGGCGCGGCGCACCCTGAAGGTGGTACCGGTGGTACCGGTGGAGGTGATCCGTCATGCAGACACTCGCCGGATGGCACGTGGACATGGAATTCGCCGAGGAGGGCCAGAAGACCAAGGCGGCCGCGATGGTCCGCCTCGCCGACGGTACGGAAGTCCGGGGGCACGGGAACGCCAGCCGTCACCCGTCCGATCCGGAGCAGCTTCGGGTCGGCGAGGAGATCGCGGGAGCGCGGGCGCTGATGGACATGGCGCAGCAGATGCTGAAGAAGGCCCACGACGAGATCGAGGAGACCACGGGAAGGCCGGCGCACCCGCTGACGCGGTGAGGGTGCGCTCGAAGAGGTGACGAACGCGGACGGCCCCGGTGCCCCTGGGCGCCGGGGCCGTCCGCGTACCCGTCGGGGTCAGAGGCGCGCGGGGGTGCGGATGCCGAGCAGGGCCATGCCCTGGTGGAGCGTGCGGGCGGTGAGGTCGACGAGGAAGAGGCGGTTCTCGAAGACCTCCGTCGTGTTGTCCGCGCTGATCACCTGGCACTGGTCGTAGAACGTGGTCAGGTGCGAGGCCAGCTGGTACAGGTACGCAGCCAGCTTGTGCGGCTCGTACGACGCGGCTACCTCGGCCAGCGTCTCGCCGAACTGGTCCAGGTGCAGGCCGAGGGCCCGCTCGGCCGGGGCCAGCGGAAGCTCCGGGTGGGCGGCCGGCTTGGCGTCGCCCGCCTTGCGGAGGATCGACTGGATACGGGCGTACGCGTACTGGAGGTACACGGACGTGTCGCCGTTGAGGGACACCATCTGGTCCAGGTCGAACTTGTAGTCCCGGACGGCGGACGTGGACAGGTCCGCGTACTTCACCGCGCCGATGCCGACGTACTGACCGTTCTCGACGATCTCCTGCTCGGTCAGGCCGACCTTCTCGGCCTTTTCGCGCACGACCGTCGTCGCCCGCTCGATCGCCTCGTCCAGCAGGTCCACCAGCCGCACCGTCTCGCCCTCACGGGTCTTGAACGGCTTGCCGTCCTTGCCGAGGACCGTGCCGAAGGCCAGCTGGACGGCCTTCACGTCGTCGTTCAGCCAGCCGATGCGGCGCGCGGTCTCGAAGACCATCTTGAAGTGGAGGGACTGGCGGGCGTCCACGACGTACAGCAGCGTGGTCGCGCCGAGGTTCTGGACGCGGTCGCGGATAGCGGAGAGGTCCGTCGCCGCGTAGCCGTAGCCGCCGTCGGACTTCTGGACGATCAGCGGGACCGGGTTGCCGTCGGGGCCCTTCACGTCCTCGAAGAAGACGCACAGCGCGCCGTTCGACCGGACCGCGACGCCCGACTCCTCGAGCAGGCGGCAGGTCTCGGCCAGCATGGCGTTGTACCCGGACTCGCCGACGACGTCCGCGTCGCTGATCTCCATGTCGAGCTTGTTGAAGACCGAGTAGAAGTAGATCTTCGACTCGTCGACGAAACGCTGCCACAGGGCCAGCGTCTCCTTGTCGCCCGCCTGGAGGTCGACCACCCGGCGGCGTGCCCGGTCCTTGAACTCCTCGTCGGAGTCGAAGAGAGCGCGCGAGGCCTTGTAGAGCCGGTTCAGATTGGACATCGCCTCTTCGCCGGAGACGGTGGCGTCGTCCTTGTGGTCCAGCTCGTGCGGGTGCTCGATCAGGTACTGGATGAGCATGCCGAACTGAGTGCCCCAGTCGCCGATGTGGTGGCGCCGGATCACCTTCTCGCCGGTGAACTCGAGGATCTCGACCATCGCGGCGCCGATCACGGCGGAGCGCAGATGGCCGACGTGCATCTCCTTCGCCACGTTCGGCTGGGCGTAGTCGATCACGGTCGTGCCGGCCTCGGAGGCGTACGGAACGCCCAGGCGGTCGTCCGCGGCGCGGGCGGCGAGGGTCCTCACGATCGCCTCGTCGGTGATCGTGATGTTCAGGAACCCGGGGCCGGAGACCTCGATCTCCTTCAGGACGTCGTTGGCCGGGATCGCCTCGACGACCTTGGCCGCCAGCTCGCGCGGGTTTCCCTTGAGCTGCTTGGCGAGCGCCAGGATGCCGTTGGCCTGGAAGTCGGCCCGGTCGCTACGTCGCAGCAGCGGGTCGGCGGAGCCGGCCTCCGGCAGGGCTGCCGAGAGGGCGTCCGCGAGGCGCTGCTGCACGGTCGAAGCGAGGGAAGGGACCGAGGCCATGAGCTTCCGTTCCTGTCAGTGGGTGTCCGGTGCTAATTCGGTAGTCAAGTGTCCCATGGGGGAGCAACCTGTTTCTCCCACAGGACGGGGGGCTGTGGACAACCGAGATGCGGGGGCTGTGGACAACCACCGAGCCCGCTGTTCCGTCTGGGAGAATGGCTAACGCCAGCTTCGACAGACTCAAGTACTCAAGGACGTGCCGATCGTGGCTCAGAGCAGCACCGAGACCGACTGGGTCTCCCGTTTCGCGGACGATGTCATCGCCGAGTCGGAACGGCGTGCACCCGGGAAACCGGTCGTGGTTGCCTCTGGCCTGTCCCCGTCCGGGCCCATCCACCTGGGCAACCTGCGCGAGGTCATGACCCCGCACCTGGTCGCGGACGAGATCCGCCGGCGGGGGTACGAGGTCCGCCATCTGATCTCCTGGGACGACTACGACCGCTACCGCAAGGTGCCGGCCGGTGTCCCCGGTGTCGACGACTCCTGGGCCGAGCACATCGGCAAGCCGCTGACCTCGGTCCCGGCGCCCGCGGGCTCGGCGTACGCGAACTGGGCGGAGCACTTCAAGGCCGCCATGGTCGAGTCGCTCGCCGAGCTCGGTATCGAGTACGACCCGATCAGCCAGACCGAGCAGTACATGGCGGGGGTGTACCGCGAGCAGATCCTGCACGCGATGAAGCACCGCGGCGAGATCGACGGAATCCTCGACCAGTACCGGACGAAGGCCAAGGCCCAGGCGAAGAAGCAGCAGCAGAAGCCGGTGGACGAGGCCGAGCTGGAGGCCGAGGAGGGCTCCGGCGCGGCGAGCGAGGACGACGGCAGCGGCGGCTCGGCGGGCTACTTTCCGTACAAGCCGTACTGCGGCAACTGCGAGAAGGACCTGACGACGGTCACCGAGTACCTCGACGCGACGACCGAGCTGACGTACTCCTGCACGGCGTGCGGCTTCTCCGAGACGGTCCGGCTGAGCGAGTTCAACCGCGGCAAGCTGGTCTGGAAGGTCGACTGGCCGATGCGCTGGGCGTACGAGGGCGTGATCTTCGAGCCCAGCGGTGTCGACCACTCGTCGCCCGGATCGTCGTTCGTCGTCGGCGGACAGATCGTCCGCGAGGTCTTCGACGGCGTGCAGCCGATCGGCCCGATGTACGCGTTCGTGGGCATCTCCGGCATGGCGAAGATGTCGTCGTCCCGTGGTGGCGTGCCCACGCCGGCGGACGCGCTGAAGATCATGGAGGCGCCGCTGCTGCGCTGGCTGTACGCGCGCCGCAAGCCCAACCAGTCCTTCAAGATCGCCTTCGACCAGGAGATCCAGCGGCTCTACGACGAGTGGGACAAGCTCGAGTCCAAGGTCCAGGACGGGTCCGTGCTGCCGGCCGACGCTGCCGCGTACTCCCGCGCGGTGCGCACCGCCGCCGGTGAGCTGCCGCGCACGCCGCGCCCGCTGCCGTACCGGACGCTCGCCTCGGTCGTCGACATCACGGCCGGTCACGACGAGCAGACCCTGCGGATCCTCAGCGAGCTCGACCCGGCGAACCCGCTGGCGTCGCTCGACGAGGCCCGGCCGCGCCTCGACCGCGCCGAGAACTGGATCACCACCCAGGTCCCGGCCGACGCCCGCACGGTCGTCCGCTCCGAGCCCGACACCGAGCTGCTCGGCTCGCTCGACGACGAGGGGCGGGAGTCGCTGCGGCTGCTCCTGGACGGGCTGGACTCGCACTGGTCGCTGGACGGGCTCACGACGCTCGTCTACGGCGTCCCGAAGGTCATGGCGGGCCTGGAGCCGGACGCCAAGCCGACGCCGGAGCTGAAGGTCGCCCAGCGTTCGTTCTTCGCGCTGCTGTACCGCCTGCTGGTGAGCCGCGAGACGGGGCCGCGACTGCCGACGCTGCTGCTGGCGGTCGGGGCGGAGCGGGTGCGGAAGCTGCTCGGGGCCTGACCGGTCGAGGCCTCAACCGGTCAAGGCCTGACCGGTTGAGGCCTGAGCCGTCGGCTGTGCTTGTCGGAGGGCTCTCATCCCTTGTGGGTGAGGGCCCTCCGGCGTTAGTGGATGGTCCGGGTCACCGGCGCAGGCGAGCGGTGGGGCGCCGCCTAGGTCCTGTCCGGTCGATCCGGCCGGATCAGTGAGCGGGGTCTGGTGCCGTGCATCGCAAGGCGGAGGAGGAAATCGACGCGGTGGGGGCACCTCCCGTGCCCGAAGGGCTACGGGGGAGTCGGTGACCGACGACAACGCAGCGAGGTGCGGTGCCAGGGCACGCGAGCCCGGCAAGATCGGCCGGACAGGACCTAAGCGATGTGCTCCGCCTCCATCTCGGCCTGGAAGCGGTTCTGGAACTCCGGCATCAGACGCCGCAGCAGGCTGGCGCTGCGCGGGTGGTGGATGCCGTGGACGTCGGCGAGGGTTATGTCGAGCTGGTCGTTGCTCGGATGGACACCGTGGCGGTGCGTGTACTCCTTGAAGACGGGGTACGCCAGCTCGGCGAACTCCGCGTCCTCGATGGGCTCCGCCTCCAGCTGCGGTTCGGGCGCCGGAGCCTGCTCGTACACCGGCTGCTGCTCGGTGCGCGGGCCCGGGATGGCACCGGGGACGGGGCCGGCGCCGACGGGCAGCGCGTCCGGGCCGGCCGGCACCGCGACCGGGGTCGGCTCCAGGCCCTCGACATACGTCGGGTTGTACGCGTTCTCGTACGCCTCCTGCGGGACGTGCGGGGCCGCGAACCACGGGCTCTCGTGGGTGCCCGGACCGACAACACCGCCCTGCGGCAGTTGCTGCTGCTCCTCGGGGTGGGCCTGCGGATACTCCTGGGGCCATTCCCGCTGAGCCGGAGCCGGAGCCGGAGCCGGTGCCGCGCGCAGCTCGGCGGCAGGGGCAGGATTCGGCGGCAGCAGCGCCGGCTCGATCCCGGCCGCTGCGAGTCCGGCGGGCGCCGTCTCCGCCAGCGGAACGCCGTACTTCGCGAGCCGCAGCGGCATCAGTGACTCGACCGGAGCCTTGCGCCGCCAGGCGCGCCCGAAGCGGGCCTGGAGGCGGGCCTGGTAGATCAGCCGGTCCTGCTCGAGCTTGATGACCTGCTCGTACGAGCGCAGCTCCCACAGCTTCATCCGCCGCCACAGCCGGAACGTGGGCACGGGCGACAGCAGCCAGCGGGTGAGCCGCACGCCCTCCATGTGCTTGTCCGCCGTGATGTCCGCGATCCGGCCCACCGCGTGCCGGGCGGCCTCGACGGCGACCACGAAGAGCACCGGGATGACGGCGTGCATACCGACGCCGAGCGGGTCGGGCCAGGCGGCCGCACCGTTGAACGCGATCGTCGCCATCGTCAGCATCCACGCCGTCTGGCGCAGCAGCGGGAAGGGGATACGGATCCAGGTCAGCAGCAGGTCGAGGGCGAGCAGCACACAGATGCCCGCGTCGATGCCGATGGGGAAGACCAGGGAGAAGTCGCCGAAGCCCTTCTTCTCGGCGAGCTCGCGTACGGCGGCGTAGGACCCGGCGAAACCGATGGCGGCGATGACCACCGCTCCGGCCACGACGACCCCGATGAGTATGCGGTGCGTGCGTGTCAGCTGCATCGCGGCCACCCGCGATCCCCTCCCGATATCGAATTTCGGATCGAATTCCGGCGCCGCCGCATCCGACTCGGCGCGGGCCAAGCCTGGCACACGTTTGCGGAGCCCGGGCCTCCGGGGAGGCGGCCCGGGCTCACGGCCCTCTGTTCAACACCCGTTGTCGGGCTTGTCGGTGGGGTGTGCGGGGGCGGGGCCCACGCCCACGGCCCATGGTCCGCGGCCCGCAGTACACGGCCGCAGCACACGGCCGCAGCGCATCGCCGCAGCTCACGGCCCACCTGCGGGGCCGCCTACTTGTTGGCCGCCGCGACCGAGGCAGCAGCTTCCTTCGCCGCCTTCACCGCGTCCTTCATCATCTCCGCCGCATCCGGGGTCTTGGCCCCGGCGTAGCCCGCGCCGTTGTATCCGAGCGTGACCACGACGTTGCCCGTACGGGCCACGATCGTCGCGTACTTGAACGTCTCGTCCGTCTTGTTCAGGTCGTAGCTGATGGCCGTCGCCTCGTCGCCGATGCCCGTCGTGGGCGACGTCTTGACGTTCTTGGCGCCTTCCGTGCCCCCGGCCTTGGCGATCTCCTTCGCGTACGCGTCCGTGGCGCGCTTCTCGCCGGTGCCCAGGCCGGGGTCGGACTCGTACCGCAGGAAGGCGACGTCGAGCCAGCGGTAGTTCGAGCCCTTGATGCCCTTGTCCTCGAGGCCGTTCCAGGAGCAGCCGCCGCGGGCGGTGATGTCGCTGGAGGTTCCTGCCGTACCGGCCTTGTTCTTCGCCTTCGGCACCAGCTCGGTGATCGTCTTCGAGGTGATCGACTTGCAGGGCTCGGGCAGCTTGGCGAACTTCGCCGGAGCGACGGTCGCCTCGGACTGCTTCGCGCCGGGGGATGTCGCGGAGGAGGAGCCCGAACCGGAGGACTTGTCCTCGCCGCCGGAGTCCGACGAGCAGCCGGCGACGACGAGCATCACCGGGACGGCGGCGCAGGCGAGTATGCGGGTGAGTCGCGGGGCTGATCGGTGCATGGTTCCTTCACTCGGTGTGTCGTACGGTCCGCCGGTGTGCGGGACGGTCGGCCGGTCGGCACGCGCACGGCGGTCGGCCGCTCGGGACGGAGCCTTCCGGTCGGCCACGATAAGCCGACACGTTACGACGCCGGGGGCATCCAGGGGGATCGGAGCGGGAACCCGGCGGCACGGGGAGGCGGCCGACGTGGCCCGTGCCGGGGGGCGGACGGCGCGCTAGTCGTTGAAGCGTTCGGCCAGGTTCCGGGCCAGGGCCTGCGCCTTTTCCTGCAGTTCCTTGCTGTCGGGCACCTCTGTCGTGCCGGCGGGCTGCTCGCTGTACTCGACGGTCACGATCACGTTCGATGTGCGGAACACCACGCTCACGGTCCGGTGCTGCGCGGCGGAGCCGGCCCGGGTGAGGGCGTCGTCGAGGAAGGCCGCGTCGCCGAGTCCGTCGAGCTCGCGGGGCTCGAGGCCCTCGGCGGTGGCGGGCGTGCCGGAGGGGCTGCCTGCCGCGGTGCCTGCGGTGCCTGAGGTGCCCGCGGGGGCTGTGGCGGTGCCGTTCGTCGGTGTCGGCGTGCCGCCCGCGGGCTGCGTCTCCCGCCCCTTCTCGTCGCGCGGGTCCGCGGGGGCCGGAAGCTGCGCCGCGTCCTTCTTGCCGGCGTAGACCTCCTGCGCCCGGTCGTCGTCGCTGACGTCCGGGTCGTACGAGACGACGCGCTCGACGTCGATACGGAGGTGGTGCGAGGCGTCCGGTGCGTCGGCCTTCCAGCTGCAGCCGACACGGCGATCCGTGTCGTAGGTGACGGCCGCCGTGCCCCGGTACACCTTCTCCTGCTGCTCCTCGGGCAGCTCGGCCGCGACCGGGAGCAGGTCCTTGAGGGCGGCGCGCTGGACCGCGCCGCAGGGCTCGTAGAGCGTGCGGTACTTGCCCGGGGCGGCGACGGAACCCGGGGCGTCGCCCGGCTGGGTATCCGGGGCGGAGCCGTCGTCACCGGAGCCGGCGGTGCAGCCGGCGACGAGCGCGACGAGGAGCGCCGCCAGGGCGGGTACGTACGCCTTTCGCTGCACGGTGCCGAGCTCCTTCTGTCGCGCTGTCGCGGGAAAAGTGGTTGCCGCCCGATACGGGCCGATGGACACAATGTGTATCGCACGCGCAGCTGTGAATGCCGGTCCGCTGTCCCTTTCGCCGACCTTGGCGCCGGTTTTGCGTTTTCAGGCTTTGTGGGGGGATCGAAGAACTTATGTCGTATGTAGAGGTGCCGGGGGCGAAGGTCCCCATCCGCATGTGGACGGACCCGTCCACGGTCGAGGACGGCGCGATGCAGCAGCTGCGGAATGTCGCCACGCTGCCGTGGATCAAGGGGCTCGCCGTGATGCCCGACGTGCACTACGGCAAGGGCGCGACGGTCGGCTCCGTGATCGCGATGCACGGGGCGGTCTGCCCGGCGGCGGTCGGGGTCGACATCGGCTGCGGGATGTCGGCCGTGAAGACCTCGCTCACCGCGAACGATCTCCCGGGTGATCTGTCCCGGCTCCGCTCGAAGATCGAGCAGGCGATCCCGGTGGGCCGCGGCATGCACGGCGAGCCGGTGGACCCGGGCCGGGTGTACGGGCTCCGGACGCCGGGGTTCGATGCCCTCTGGTCGCGGTTCGACGGGGTGGCCGATGCCGTCAAGTTCCGCCGGGAGCGGGCGACGAAGCAGATGGGCACGCTGGGCAGCGGCAACCACTTCATCGAGTTCTGTCTCGACGAGTCGGGTTCGGTCTGGCTGATGCTGCACTCCGGCTCGCGGAACATCGGCAAGGAGCTCGCCGAGTACCACATCGGCGAGGCACAGAAGCTGCCGCACAACCAGGGCCTGGTCGACCGTGACCTGGCGGTGTTCGTCGCCGACACCCCGCAGATGGCGGCGTACCGGAACGACCTCTTCTGGGCGCAGGAGTACGCCAAGTACAACCGCGCGATCATGATGGGGCTGTTCCAGGAGGTCGTCCGCAGGGAGTTCAGGAAGGCCCGGGTGACCTTCGAGCAGGTCATCTCCTGCCACCACAACTATGTGGCGGAGGAGCGGTACGAGGGCATGGACCTGCTGGTCACCCGCAAGGGTGCGATCAGGGCGGGCTCGGGCGACTTCGGGATCATCCCGGGCTCGATGGGCACCGGCTCGTACATCGTGAAGGGCCTCGGGAACGAGAAGTCCTTCAACTCTGCGTCCCACGGCGCGGGGCGCAGGATGAGCCGCAATGCGGCGAAGCGGCGCTTCTCGACGCGGGACCTGGAGGAGCAGACGCGGGGTGTGGAGTGCCGTAAGGACTCCGGTGTCGTGGACGAGATCCCGGGTGCGTACAAGCCGATCGAGAGGGTCATCGACCAGCAGCGGGACCTGGTGGAGATCGTCGCGAAGCTGAAGCAGGTCATCTGCGTCAAGGGCTAGCCAGGGCCGGCACTTGACGTGATCGACGAGCCCCCGGACTGCATCCGTCCGGGGGCTCGGTCACGTGCGTTGGGCCGTAATCACTTCGACCGAGCAGCGGGATGCCGCGGCCGGCTCCGAGGGCTTCGTGCAGACCTGTCTTGCGGGTGCGCAAATCTCGCAACCGTGTCGTATCTGGAAAAACACGACATGGCCGATGAGGATATGGCGCTGGTCGTGAAATCCACCTGGTCGTGGGGTGGACGACGGCCTCGACGGAAAGTGTGGTGGCTGAGGTGGCGAAAGCTTCGACGGGTGCGCAGGACGGCGAGACTTCCGTCGAGCTCGGGGGCTATCAGCAGGAGCTGAAGCGGACGCTCGGCTCCTTTCAGGTGTTTGCGATCTCGTTCGCGTTCATCTCGGTGGCGGTCGGCATCTTCGCGACATACGACGAAGTGTTGCTGACCGCCGGGCCGGTCGGGATTTGGCTCTGGGTGATCGCGGCGGTAGGGCAGACCCTGGTGGCATTGGTGGTCGCGCAGTTCGCGGCCCGCATCTCCCTCAGCGGCTCCTCCTACCAATGGGCCTCGCGGCTGGCCAACCCGAAGATCGGCTGGGGGTTCGGTTGGCTGGCCTTCTGTTACCTGGCGATCGCCGTGGTGGCGATCGACAATGCGCTTGCGAGCCAGGCATTCATGCCGCTCGCCGGCATCGAGCCTGACGAGGGCACCGCGCGTCTGATCACGCTTGTGGTGTTGCTCATCCAGACCTTGCTCGCAGCGGCCTCGACGCGCATCGTCAGCATGATCAACGCGGCCGCGGTGGGGCTCGAACTGACGCTCGTCGTGGTGGTGGCGATCGCGCTCATCATTGCAGTGGCGATCACGGGCAACGGCACAGCAGGCAACCTCACCTCGCGCGGTGTCGCCGAGAATGCCCCCGACTATTTCGCCGTCGGCGGCGGGTTGATGCTCGCGATGATCATGGGCCTCGCCACACTCGTCGGCTTCGACTCCGCGGCGAACCTGGCCGAGGAGGCCAAGGATCCCTATCGCACCGTCCCACGCGCGATCGTGGGATCGGTCGTGGCGGCCGGTCTCCTGGGAATGCTGTTTCTGATCACGCTCACCGTCGCGATCGACGATATCCCCCGGATCAGCGCCGACGGCTCGCCGGTCGCGGCGATCATGCGGGATCGCCTCGGTCCGGTGATGGAGAGGACGCTGCTGGTCGCGATCACGTTCGCGTTCTTCGGCGCGGGAATCGTGGTGATGACCGCGTGCGCGCGGCTTGTTTTCGCGATGTCGCGCGACTCACGCTTCCCCGCCCACCGGCTGATGCGACGGGTCAACCCGCGAACGCATACGCCGATCCCGGCGACGATCCTGATTTTCGTCCTGGGGGTCATCCTGATGGTCGCGCTGCCGGGTGCCGCACTGCTGGAGCTGATCACGGCATCGACGATCCTTCCGGCGATCATCTACGGCTCGACGATTGTCCTCTACTTGGCGGTGCGCGGACGATTGGATCGCAAGAAGGGCGCGTTCGACCTCGGGCGCTTCGAGCTGCCGGTCGCGATCTGCGCGCTGGTGTGGACGCTAGTCGCGCTGTTTGTGCTGGTTACACCCCGGGAGGCGCTCGTCTCCGTCGTGATCGTGGTCGGCTTGCTCCTCGCGGGCGGGCTGTTCTTCCTCGTCATGCTGAAATTCGACCGCCAAGCGCTGGAGACCGAGCCCGGAGACGTGAACCCGTGAACCTTTGATTGAGAGGTGACGGTGTGAGTGCTGGCTGCGGGGCAACCGCGGGCTCAGGGAGACGACGCCGGCCATCGCTCCGCCGCCGGTGGCGACGCCGCTGCTCGGCTTGGGTGCGGAGAAGGGGGGCGTGTCCTGTCGGCACATTGTTCCGGCCGGCGGGAGGGTGCCGTCGATGAAGTAGCGGCTTTCGTGGGCCTTGATGCAGCTGCTGGGGTTGATCAGTGCGGTGTGCCCGTACCCGTTGTTGGTGAGCAGGCGGGCGTTGGCCAGATTTCTGGCCATGGCCTGGGCGCCCGAGTAGGGGGTGGCAGGGTCGTAGGTGGTGCCGACCAGCAGGACGGGGTGCGCCGTCGGCTTGTTCCACGGGCCGCGATAGCTGTTGGCCGCAACGGCCGGCCAGGCGGCACACCCCTCGGCGGCCCAGGCCCAGAAGCGTCCGGCGTCGCCCGCACGGGTCGCACTGGCCTCTTCCATGGCGTGGTAGGCAGCGGGGTCACGCGGATTGGGGCTGTCGCTGCAGAACACCGCACCGGCCTGCTCATCGCCCAGGTACGGATTCGGATTCGGGACCGGTGGTGCGGGTGGAAGAGGGGACGGCTCCGGAACGCGGCCCTGCCACAGGGTCTGCAGCCTGCCGGCGAGGTCCGTCCATCCGGGGTGGACGATGTAGAGGCTGTTCACGACGTCACCGACCGTACGGCCATAGGTCCATGCGCCCACGGGATGCTCCCGGAGCCGCCGCATCAGCTGGTCGAACTTGTCCCGGGTCGCTTTGGGGCTGCCGGCGGAGAAGGCGCAGCGGGCGGTGGTGGTGGACCCGCAGAGGGCGAGGAACTTGTCCAGGACCGCTGCCGCGCCGCGGTCCGCGCCCATGCGCAGGAATGTCGGGAGCCGGGGGTCGTCGTCGGAGGCGTGGGTCCAAACCTGCGGGTCGACGTTGCTGTCAAGAACCATGGCGCGGACCTTGCCGGGGAAGAGGTTGGCGTAGGTGGCGCCCAGGAACGTGCCGTAGGAGATCCCGAGATAGGAGAGTTGTGGGTCGCCCACCGCCTGGCGGAGCTGGTCGAGGTCGCGCGCGGTGTCCGCGGTCGACACATGGCGCAGGAGCTCGGGGTCACGCTGCTGACAGCGCCGGGCCAGATCCTTGTACGCGGCGATATAGGCCGCCCGCTCCTGTTCGCCCACCGGGAAGCCGGCCGCTTTGCTCGCAACCCAGGCGTTGGCTTCTTCGCGGTTCTCGAAGCAGTTCACGGCGGTGCTGCTGCCGATCCCGCGGGGGTCCCAGCTGACGATGTCGAACCGCTCCCGCACCTCCCGCGGGAAGGACTCGAAATTCTGTGGCATCTGCACCGTTCCGGGCCCGCCGGGGCCTCCGGGGTTGAAGAACAGGGTGCCGATGCGCCGTCCTGGGCCGGTTGCCTTGTGTCTCACGACTGCCAGCTCGATGGTGCGACCACCAGGGTTGAGGTAGTCCAGCGGTACCTTCGCGGTCGCGCAGTCGAACGGACTGCCCTGGACACAGGGTTTCCAGTCCAACTGCGGGGCGGGCACCGAAGGTGTCGGCGTACCGTCGGCCGCGGCGAGGCCCGGTCCGGTCAGTGCCGTCGAGCAGGCCACCACCGCGGCGATGGCCACGGCACAACTCCGACGGCCCGCTATGGGTCCGGGTATGTGCATGCCTTGTCCTTTCACGGCTTCGCGCCCGACGCCGCCCATGCGCTCGACGTCGGCACGCATCCGTGTCAACAGCACCGCGGTCCGGCAACGATCGCGAGCCGACCGCAGCCGAATGGCCGAGCCACTGCCACCAAGGCCGCCGGCGACCGCGGCGGGCGCCGGATCGCATCCGCCGCCGGGCGCCCCGCGACTTTGCCGAGATCCCGGCGGCTTACAAGCCGATCGAGAGGGTCATCGACCAGCAGCGGGGCCTGGTGGAGATCGTCGCGAAGCTGAAGCAGGTCATCTGCCGTGAAGGGCTGAGCACTTCGCGCACGTTGCCAGGGCCCCGGACCGGCAACGGTCCGGGGCTTGCCTGTCAGAGTTCGCGGTGGACCTTGGTGTTGGACGCCTGGGCGCGGGGGCGGACCACCAGGAGGTCGATGTTGACGTGGGAGGGGCGGGTGACGGCCCAGGTGATGGTGTCGGCGACGTCGTCGGCGGTGAGGGGCTCCGCCACGCCCTGGTAGACCTTGGCGGCCTTCTCGGTGTCGCCGCGGAAGCGGGTCGTGGCGAACTCGTCGGTCTTGACCATGCCGGGGGCGATCTCGATGACGCGGACGGGGGTGCCGACGATTTCGAGGCGGAGGGTCTCGGCGAGGACGCGGGCGCCGTTCTTGGCGGCGACATAGCCCGCGCCGCCTTCGTAGGTGGCGTGGGCCGCGGTGGAAGAGAGGACGACGACCGTGCCGTCGCCGCTGGCGGTGAGGGCGGGCAGCAAGGCCTGGGTGGTGTGGAGGGTGCCGAGGACGTTGACCTCGTACATCTGGCGCCAGTCGGCGGGGTCGCCGGTCGCGACCGGGTCGGCGCCGAGTGCTCCGCCCGCGTTGTTGACCAGCACCTTGACCGGGGCGGGGCCGTCGAGGGAGGCGGCGAAGGCGTCCACGGCAGCTCGGTCGGTGACGTCGAGTGCGTAGGCCGTGGCCTGGTGGCCCGCTTCGGTGAGCTCGGCGGCGATGGTCTCGATGCGGTCCTTGCGGCGGGCGGTGAGGATCACGTGATAGCCCGCGGCGGCGAGGCCGCGCGCGGTGGCGGCACCGATGCCGCTGCTCGCTCCGGTGACGACGGCGATGGGGGCGGCGGCGGTCATGGCGGCTCCTTGGACAGGTGATCGATACCGGTGGCCAGTGGCCAGGATAGGCGGCCGTCAGCGGCCGCGCGGCGCGTACATGATCACGGCCATGCCGGCCAGGCAGATCAGCGCGCCGATGACGTCCCAGCGGTCGGGGCGGTAGCCGTCGGCGGCCATGCCCCAGGCGAGCGAGCCGGCGACGAACACTCCGCCGTAGGCGGCGAGGATACGGCCGAAGTGGGCGTCCGGCTGGAGCGTCGCGACGAAGCCGTAGACGCCGAGGGAGAGGACGCCGGCGCCGATCCAGACCCAGCCGCGGTGCTCGCGCACGCCCTGCCAGACGAGCCAGGCTCCGCCGATCTCGAAGAGTGCGGCGACGGCGAACAGGAACGCGGATCGGGCGATGAGCATGAGGTCAGCGTGTCATCTGGGGTGGCGGGGTGGGTCGGCGGTGAGCTCGCTCCCGGGGCGAGCCGGGAAGGGTCCCTGCCCGCACGGGACGCGCCGGAACTGACGAGGAGTCAATTCTACGGGCGGATAATAGGTATCTTTCGGGCATGCAGGTGATGCGTAGGACTCTGCTCGTGGCGTCCACCGCGGTGGCGGTGGTGGTACTGGCCGCGGGCGGAGGTGCGGGTGCGGACATCGGCGACCGCCTGCAGGAGGCGGCCGATGCGACTGGTGCGGCCGGAGCTCGGGTGCCGGTGGCCGAGGCTGATGTGGCGCACCATGGTCATGTCTCTCTGTGGGACGGGCGGATCGGTGTCTGGCTGGATAGCGGCAACCACGGCCCGGCGCAGGTGGCCGATGCGACTGTACGGCTGAGCTTCTCGGGCCCGGTCTCGGTGACGAGCGGTGGACAGCTGCCGCCGGCCTGCCTGTGGGGCGGCGACCGGGTGATCCTTTGCCGGACCGGCGCGCTGAGGGCAGGCCGCACCGGGAACGGGGTCGCCCTCGATCTGCGGGCCGCGGGCAGCCCGGTCGAGGTTGTCGTGGATGTCGCCACGGTGTGGAACGGCGGTGCGGTCGACCGCAACCACGCGAACGACGAGCACACCGTCCTGGTGCCGGCGACGGGCGACGGATACATCTTCTGAGGCCGCAGTCGGGGCCGGGGCTCAAGGCCCCGGCCCTGAGGTGGGGTCAGTGCTGCGCCCACGCGATGTATCCGTCCGGGCGGACCAGCAGGGATGTGTCGCGCGGGGTCTGCCAGTGGGCCCGGGTGACGGGGCCGGGGGCGGTGGGCACGGCCGGCGTGGTGGAGGGGGCGTCGCTGGGCGTTATCAGGACGAACTCGCCCTTGCGGAGCAGTTCGTAGAGCCGGCCCTCTGTGAGCGCCAGGTCCGGAGCGCGCTTGCCGGTGAGCCGGTGGGCGCCGCGCTCCGCGCCGTACGAGATGCCGATCCCCGTGACCAGGCCCATCGCCTTGCCGGAGGCCGGCCTGACGGTGGAGAGGAAGCGGGCGACGAGGGAACGGGCCAGGCGCTGGACCGGGTTGTGCGCCATGGCCAGGCGGACGATCGCCCCGCTGCTGCGCAGTACCTTCTTGCCGACCGGATGCCGCTCCGAGTGGTACGTGTCGAGGAGAGCGTCGGCGTCCGGTGCGTGACCGCGGAGGACCGCGGCGAGCTTCCAGGACAGGTTCGCCGCGTCCTGCATGCCCGTGTTCATCCCCTGGCCGCCGGCAGGGGAATGGACGTGAGCCGAGTCTCCGGCGAGGAAGACCCTGCCTTTCCGGTATTCCGGGACCTGGCGCTCGTCGCTGTGGAAACGGGAGAGCCAGCGGGCGTCCCGCATGCCGAAGTCGGTGCCGAATGCCTGGCGGGCGATGGCGCGCACCTCTTCCAGGTCGACCGGCTCGCCGTCCGGGACCTGGTGGCTGCGCCTCCAGGCCATCACCCGGTACCAGCCGTCGCCGAAGGAGGCGACGACGGCGAACGCGTCCCCCGTGCCGCCGGCGAAGAGGCGGTTCTCGGACCCCATCTCGGGTTCTTCGGTGAAACGGACGTCCGCGAGGGCCATGGAGCGGATCGCCGAGCCGCCGGGGAAGGGCAGGCCGAGGGCCTTGCGCACGGAGCTGCGCACTCCGTCGGTGCCCACGAGGTAGCGGGAGCGCAGCGTCGCGTCCCGCCCCTGCTCGTCCTTCAGTTCGGCCGTGACCGAGTCGGCGTCCTGGCGGAGGCCGCGCAGCTCCGTGCCGTACCGGAAGTCGGCCCCGGCGGAGAGCGCCCGGCGCTCCAGCAGCTGCTCCACCTCGTACTGCGGGGTGATGAGCAGGAACGGGAAGCGGGACCGCAGCCGGGACAGGTCGAGGGCGAGCTCGCCGAAGAAGCGCAGGGTGGTCATGGGGGAGCCCTTCTTCACCAGCTCGTCCGCGAGGCCGCGGGCGTCGAGCAGCTCCAGCGTGCGGGCGTGCACACCGAAGGCCCGGGTCAGATTGCTCGCCTCGTGCGGACGGCGCTCGAGGACGGTGACTCGCAGGCCCGCCGCTGCGAGGTCGCCTGCGAGCAGCAGGCCGGTCGGGCCTGCGCCCACGACGGTGACATCCGTGTCGTAGTGAGCGGGGGTGGCGGTCGGGTTCGTGCTGTCCGTGCTGTTGGTGCTGGGCTTGCCGGTCATGGCGGGCCTCCTGCCAACGCTTGTAGGTCAACGCTTGTTGGCAAATGTATGCCCGGGGGTTCTGGCGTGTCAACACTTGTTGGCCTACAGTTGTTGGCATGAGTTCGGAAGCAGCCACCACACCTCGCCGCTCGGACGCGACCCGCGCCGCGATCCTCGAGGCCGCCCGCGAGCGTTTCGCCGCGGACGGATACGAGCGGGCCACGATCCGCGCCATCGCGCGGGATGCCGGCATCGATCCGTCGATGGTGATGCGGTACTACGGCAACAAGGAGGGGCTGTTCGCCGCCGCTTCCGAAATCGATCTGAGGCTGCCGGAGTTGGGCGCGATGCCCGGCAAGCATGTCGGCGCGGTCCTCGTCTCCCATTTCCTCGACCGCTGGGAGGACGACGAGGTGCTGACGGCCCTGCTGCGGGTCGGTGTCACCAATGCCGCGGGCGCCGAGCGCATGCAGCAGATCTTCAGGTCGCAGCTGCTGCCGATAGCGGCCGGGGTCTGCCCCGTCCCGGCCGAGGTCCCGCGCCGGGCCGCACTCGCCGCATCGCAGATCCTGGGGATGGCGCTCGCTCGCTATGTGCTGCACATCCCGCCCGCGGTCGAGATGACCAGGGAGGAGGTGATCGCCTGGCTGGCGCCGACGGTTCAGCGATATCTGACCGCGGAAAGTCCGTAGGCGGAGAGCGGGTGGGGAGCCCGTGGGTGCGGCTCAGGCGGCCGCGTCGCCGAACTCGCGCAGGGCGCTCTCGACTATCGCCTCCAGCCGGGCGTGATGGGCGCCGCGCCAGTAGACACGTTCGCACGCCGCGCACTGGGCGAACACGTCGTACGAGCGCTGCGTGCCCTGCTCCAGGTGGTGCTCGACGGATTCCTTGTCCGTGTCCGTGAGCGGGCCGTTGCAGGCCGTGCAGCGGGTCCAGGGTGCGAGGGCGGGCGCGAACCGCTGCAGGACGTCCCGGAGCTGGTCGTCGGGACGGTCGCTGTAGACGTACGCACCGGCCCACAGCTCCCGGCGGCGCAGCAGTCCACGGTCCCGGGACAGCATTACGCGCTGCTCGCGGGCGGAGAGTGTGGCCAGGGCCGGGTCGCCGATGTCCTCGCTCTCGTACGCGGCGTCGACGCCGAGCAGCCGCAGCCGCCGGGCCAGCGTGCCGAGGTGGACGTCGAGGAGGAAGCGGAGGGGTGCGCCCGGCACGCGCTGCGGGCGCTCGACGCCGAGCACCTCGATGCGCTCGCCGGCGGCGGGGATGTGGGAGACCTGGACCTGGCTGCCGTCCACCAGGAGCCGCCCCGCCTCGGTGAGGGGGACACCGAGCGACTCGACGACATGGCCGAGCGTCGAGGAGCCGTCCGTGATGAGCCGCGTCCGCCCGTTGCGGCGCTCCGCGGCGACGAAGAGCCGCAGCTCCGGGGCGAAACTGATCTGGATCTCCGGTCCGTTCACGCCGCCAGCATGCCATTGGGCGGACGGAGCAGGCCACGGCTTTCCGCCCCGCCGCAGGTGTCCGTCCGGGCTACGGAACGACCCTGAAGTGGGTCGTCACGCGACGGCCGCCCTCGTCCAGGACATGGAAGGCGACTCCCGGCGGGGCCGCACGGTCGGTGACGCCCTCGCCCGGCTCCCAGGGCATCCGGAGTGTCGAGACGACGCCGGGCGCGACGAGCAGGGGGCGGCCGGCCCAGGTGGTCGCCGCCGCGGTGTGCGCGTGGCCGGTGAGGACGGCCGGGACGTTGTGGCGCCCGCGCAGCACCTCGGCCAGGCGGTCCGCGTTGGTGAGCCCCATCGGGTCGGTGTAGCCGTGGTGGAGAGTGGCCGGCGGGTGGTGGAAGGCGGGGAGCGCCGGGGTGTCGCCGAGCTCGTCGAGCGTGCGGGCGAGCCACTCCAGGGTCTCGTCGTCGAGCAGGCCCGCGTCCTCGCCCGGGATCGTGGAGTCGCAGAGCAGCAGGGCGTAACCGCCAAGCCGGTGCACGCGGTTGATCGGTGCGTACGCCCCGTCGCCGCCCGTCGCTTGCGGGGTCCCGGGAGCGGAACCTTCGCCGAGCAGCACCTTGCGGTACGCGGCGCGGTCGTCGTGGTTGCCCGGGCAGGTGAGCACGGGAACGTCGAGCGAGGCGAAGAGCTCGGCCGCTTCCGCGTACTCGGCAGGCGCGCCATGGTCCGCGATGTCTCCGGTGACCAGGACCGCGTCCGGCCGCCGTGTCATCGACCGGAGACAGGCCACGGTGCGGGCGGCCCGGTCTGCCGCTCGTTCCGCCCCGTCGAGGTGCAGATCGCTGATGTGCGCGAGCAACACGGTGTCCAGCACGGCGTCCCCTGCCCTGTCCTGTCGGCTGTTGTGTCGGCTGTTCTGTCGGCGGCCGTGGTGATGGCCGACGGCCAGGCTAGAGGATTATCTAATGGATGTGCCATGGCTAACCATTAAGCGGCTGCCGGTCCCCGGATCAGGGACCCGCCTCCAGGGACTGGAGATCGAGACGCCACTGGTTGCCGCGCATCGGCCGGCCCGGCGGGTACTCGAACTCGCACTCGCCCAGCAGCGAGAAGCCCGCCTTGCGGCACACGCCGTTCGACGGAGCGTTGTCGATGGACGGGAACGCGAGCAGATAGCGGTGCTTGCCCGCCGCCCGCGCCTCCGCCACGACCGCGAGCGTCGCGGCCGTGGCGATCCCGCGCCCCTGGAAGCCGGGCAGGATGCTCCAGCCCGTCTCGTACGCCTGCTGCCCCTGCCAGGTGGTCTCCCAGAACCCGATCGTGCCGACCGCCTCGCCCCCGTCCGCCAGCACCACTCGGTACATCCGCCCCGCCCCGGTCCGGTCCGCGCTCAGGGTCACGTACCGCTTATGCCGCTCGGCCAGCTTCTCGTCCGTTTCGGGGCCGCCGAGATGCTCCATCAACTCCGGTGCGTTCGCCGCCTGGAGCAAGGCGAAGTCGCCCTCCGACCAGGGCTCGATCCGCACCACTGCTGTCGCGTCCGCCTGTGTCTTTTCCGCCATGAACCGCACCGTACGCCCGGGGTCTGACACCCGCCCGGAATCCGCCCGGTCGTCTGCCTCGGAACCGGCCCTCACCCGGGCCGATGCGCCGCGTATGCCGCCGGTGACACGCCGACCGTCGCCGTGAAGTCCCGTACGAGATGGGCCTGGTCGCTGTAGCCCAGCTCGGCGGCGAGGGCCGCCCAGTCCGGCTCGGCACCGGCGTTGCCGGGGCTCTCCGCGTCGGCCCGCTCCAGGGCTTCGTGGATGCGGTAGCGCAGGATGACCCACTTGGGCCCGACGCCGATGTACGCCGCGAAGAGCCGTTGCAGCGTGCGCGCCGACACCCCTTCCGCCTCGGCGAGTTGGGCGACCCGGCGGATCGTGCGGTCGGTGCGGACCTGCTCGACCAGCGCCATCGCGCGCTCGGCCTGGGGATCGGTGTCCGGGCCCAGCCGCAGCAGGTACGCGTCGAGCGCCGCGACCCGCGCGTCCTCCTCGTCCGGCCCGACAATGGCCGAAGCGGCGGAAGCGGCGGAAGCGCCCGAGGCGCCGGCCCCGATGCCGGAAGATCCTTCGAAGACCTCGCTCACCGGCACCCGGCGCCCCGTCCACTCCGACACCGGCCGCCCAGGCGCGAAGGGCCGGAAGCCGCCCGGCCGGAACTGCACCCCGCAGACCCGCCCCCGCCCCTCCAGCTTCTTCGTGAAGAGCTCGAGGCCGACGCCCGCCACCTCGCCCCAGGGCTCCTCGTCCCCGTACCGCTGGAAGACGACGTTCACGGACGGATGCGGCACCACATGGGAGGCGTACGGCTCGGCCATATCCCAGTCGATGAGCCAGTAGTGCTCCAGATACGGCTGCAGCGGCGGGGCCGGCGCGCGGCGCCGGAAGCGTACGCGTGCGAAGAGCTCCGGGGCGTCGACGATGCCCCGGGTGTCGCGTCGCGGTCCGGCTGCCGACGTCTGCGGCTCGTTCCTGCCGTCCATGCCCGGATCCTATGTCGCGCTTGTTCTGTCGCGTTTGTTCAAGACGCAGGAGCCCGCGCTGCCCAGGATCGAGGGCATGAAGGCCATCAGTGAACTGCTCGAAGCCACCACCGCACGCGCGGTGCCTGTCGTACGCGGAGTGACCGCGGAGCGTCTGGGCGCGCCGACCCCGTGCGCCGACTACGACGTACGCGCCCTGATCAACCACCTCCTCCACGTGATCGTCAACTTCCAGGCGCTCGCCGCCAAGAAGGAGTCCGACTTCTCCACGACGCCCGACCGCATCGCCGCCGGCGCCTGGCAGGACTTCTTCGAGGAGGAGACCACGGCCCTCGTGGAGGCCTGGGCCGAGCCGGGCGCGGAGGAGGGCACCTCGGGTTCGCTGGGCCTCCCGGCCAGGACCGTCGGCAACATGGTGCTTCTGGACATGACCGTGCACGTCTGGGACCTGGCCCGCGCGACCGGGCAGTCGTACGAGCCCGATCCGGGAGTCGTCGCCGAACTCGGCCCGGCGGTCGAGGAGATGGCCCCGATGGCCCAGGAGTACGGGGCGTTCGGCAAGCCGGTCAGTGTGCCGGAGGGCGCGTCCCCGTTCGAGCGGCTGCTGGCGACGACGGGCCGTGATCCGGGGTGGAGCCCGCGCTGATGCCGCCGTTTGCGCCGCTGCACTCGTTGTCGTACGCGCCGGCGTACCTGACGTCGTACAGGTCCGCGAGCCGCGCGTACGCCTCCTCCACGATCTCCTCCGCCACCAAGAGCATCTCCCGCTCGGCGAGGCGGGCGCCGGCGTGCGCGTGCGGGTACGGGTACGGGTATGGGTACGGATGCGGACGACGGGCCGGCGGCATCGGATGCCTGCGCAGCCACCAGCTCTCGCACACCGCGTAGATGCCGCTCGCGCAGACCATCAGCGGAATGCACAGGGCCAGCAGGACGTCGCCCACGCCGGGCCTCCTCGGTGGGTCGGATGTCGCGACTCGACGCGTGCACGCGACAGGACGGGTGCACGCGCGACGCGTGCACTGTGGACATCGGCCGGTGTGGGGCACGGCTGTAGGTAGTTCACCGTTCCAAAGAATGTCCGGATAACGGGGACGCAGGCGGCCCCGACCTCTGGCTCGGCGACGACGAAGCGGCCTGAACGGGCGGCGCACGCAGCGGTGGGCCCGGGCGCAATCGGCCGTCGGACCGCCGTGGACAAGTGACTTGCTGTCCGGGAGGGTGGGCAGGAGAGCCTGCTCAGCCCGATCGGGAGCCCACGTTGTCCATGATCCGGAACCTCCGCCGCGTGGTGCGCCGCGCGTACCGCCGCACCGTCGACCTGAGCCACCCGGCCCGATCGCCGCTGGGCAGCGCCGTCGTCAACTGCGTCGGATACGCGGCCGGGTTGCGGCAGTCCGGCCACTGCCCGGCCGATGAGGCGCTGCGCCGCGTGCGCAAGGAGAACGGCGACAGCCCCGGCAGCAACAGCTTCGTCTGGATAGGACTGCACGAGCCGACGCGCGAGGAGTTCGCCTCGCTCGCCGAACTGTTCGGTCTGCATCCGCTCGCGGTCGAGGACGCCGTCGACGCGCATCGCCGGCCCAAGGTCGTTCCGTACGACGACACACTCCTCGCCGTCTTCAAGACCGTCGGTTACGCGGAGCACGACCAGCTGACCGCCACCAGCCAGGTCGTGGAGACCGGCGAGATCACGGTCATCACCGGCAAGGACTTCGTGATCACCATCCGGAACGGGCGGCACGGCTCGCTCGGCCCGCTGCGCGAGGCGCTCGAGACGACGCCCGAGCAACTGGCGAAAGGCCCCTCGTCGGTGCTGCACGCCGTGGCCGACTTCGTCGTGGACGAGTACGTCGCCGTCGCCGACGCCGTCCAGGACGACATGGATGCGGTCGAGACCAGCGTCTTCTCCGAGCATGCGGGCCGCGGTGCCGCGGGCCGTGGCGAGGCAGGACGGATCTACCAGCTGAAGCGGGAGCTCCTGGAGTTCAAGCGGGCGATGTCCCCGCTGAGCCGTCCGCTCGAGGCCCTCGCCACCCAGCCCACCTCCCTCATCGCCCCGGAGATCCGGCCGTACTTCCGGGACGTGTCCGACCATCTCGCCCGCGCGGGCGAGATGCTGGGCGGCTTCGACTCGCTCCTCGACTCGATACTCCAGGCCCATCTGGCGCAGATGACCGTCGCCCAGAACGAGGACATGCGCAAGATCACGGCGTGGGCGGCGATCGTGGCCGTACCGACCATGGTCTGCGGCGTGTACGGCATGAACTTCGAGCACATGCCCGAGCTGCGGTGGACGTACAGCTATCCGGTCGTCCTCGGGGTCATGGCGATCGCCTGCTTCGTGATCCACCGGGGCTTCCGCCGCAACGGCTGGCTCTGACGGCCCGGAGCCGCGCCCAGGCCCGCGCCCAGCCCCCGCCCGGGCCGCGTCCAGACCCCCCGCCCAAACCCGCGTCCAGACCCCCGCCCAAACCCGCGTCCAGGAGGGCCTGGGCCCAGGCCCTCCTTCACGACGGAACCTTTATGCCGGATATATGGATGAAAGGGGCACAATCGAGAGAGAGAGGGGTGCAGCGACAGAGTTCCGCCTGGAGGGTGACTCAGATGCCCAAGGCCCGGTCACATTCCCGCTATGTCCCGGACAGGGGACTCGCCACCCGCATGGTGACGACGATGTTCCTGATCGGGCTGCTCTACGTGGTCTTCGTCGGCGTCCTGCTGGCCCTCCTCCAGAACTCGTGGCCCATCATCCTGGTGATCGCGGGCGCCGTGTTCATCGCTCAGTTCTGGTTCAGCGACCGGATCGCGGCCTACAGCATGGGTGCCCGCGAGGTCACCCCCGAGCAGGCCCCCGAGCTGCACGGCGCCGTGGACCGCATCTGCGCCCTCGCGGACATGCCCAAGCCTCGCGTGGCGATCGCCGACAGCGACGTGCCGAACGCCTTCGCCACCGGCCGCAACGAGAGCACCGCCCTGGTCTGTGCCACCACCGGCCTGCTCCGTCGCCTGGAGCCGGAGGAGCTGGAGGGCGTCCTCGCGCACGAGCTGTCGCATGTCGCCCACCGCGATGTCGCGGTGATGACCATCGCCTCGTTCCTCGGTGTCCTCGCGGGCATGATGACCCGTGTCTGGCTCTACGGCGGACTCGGCCGGAACAGCCGCGACAGCAACACCGCCATCGCGATGCTGGTGATCCCGCTGGTCAGCGCTGTCGTCTATGTGCTCAGCTTCCTGCTGACCCGGCTGCTCTCCCGCTACCGCGAGCTGTCCGCCGACCGCGCCGCCGCGCTGCTGACCGGCCGCCCGTCCGCGCTCGCGTCCGCGCTCACCAAGGTGACCGGCCAGATGGCCAGAATCCCGACGCGGGACCTGCGGAAGGCGGAGCCGTTCAACGCCTTCTGGTTCGCGCCGGCGTTCTCGTCCAAGGAGAGCCTGAGCAGGCTGCTCTCCTCGCACCCGACGCTGGAGCAGCGCCTGGACCAGCTGGGCCGGATCTCGACGCAGCTCGGCCGCGCATGATGCCCCACCCGGGCCCCTCACGCTCCCATGCCCCTCCTGCCCCCATGCCCCTGACTCCCATGCCCCTGACTCCCAGGACGACGAACAGAGGTTCTTCCCGTGGGACTCCTCGACACCATCCTCGGCCGCAGCAAGCCGGTGCGCCCCGACCTCGACCAGCTCTTCGGCCTGCCGGCCGCCGCGATCACGCTCCAGGCGGGTGCCGGCTTCGTCCCGACCGGCATCGGCTCGGTCTGCTTCGCCGCCGTCGAGGGCGGTGCCTTCGCCAGGATCCAGGAGGACGTACGGGAACTGCTCGACGCCGATACCGGCCGGGGCGGCACACCCGTCGAGTTCAGCCGGGACGCCTTCGGCTACACCTGGCTTCTCGCCCGCCATCCCGCCGACGACACGGTCTCACTGGTCAACGACCTGCACGCCGTCAACACTCTCCTCCAGGACGCCGGCTTCGGCCCGCAGCTGCTCTGCTCCCTGATCGGCTTCCGCGATGCCTCGGGGGAGCGCAGGCTGGCACTGGTCTACCTCTACAAACGCGGCACGTTCTACCCCTTCGCACCGCTTCCCGGAACGGCCGAGAAGCGCGACAACGCCCTGGAACTCCAGATCAGGGCGCTGCTCGCGGACGACCTGCGGATCGAGACCGACCTGGGGCGATGGTTCCCCGTGTGGGGCGCGCCGGGACTCGGTGAGACGGAGGACGGCGGAAGGAACGGCTGAAGCGGGAAGGAACGGCTGAAGCGGGAAGGAACAGCTGAAGCGGGAAGGAACGGCTGAAGCCTGAAGGAACAGCTGAAGCGGAGGAACAGCTGAACCCTCAGCCACGTACCGAGCCGCCGGGTCGGCTCAGGGCCACACCAGGCAGTACGGCTGGTGTCCCGCCTCGTGCAGGCGGTGGCTGAAGTCCTGCCATTCGTGCAGCAGCTGGTACACGTTGAACGCGTCCCGCGGACCCCCGCGATCCGGGACCGTCGACCAGATGAACGCCGCTGCGCCCACCGACTCCTCACCGATGCCGCGCAGGGGGTCGACGACGGTCATGGGGAGCTTCACCACCGCGTAGTCCGGGTGCAGGACCACCAGCTCGAGGGGCGGCACCTTGTGCAGGGGCATGCCCTGGATGCCCGTGAGGACCATCGCGGCTATCGTCTCGGGCTTGATCTTGGAAAACATTCCGCCCATGCCGAGTTCATCGCCGCCGAGCTCCTCGGGGCGCATCGAAATGGGCACTCGGGCAGCCGTGGCGCCGTCGGGTGCGCCGAAGTACTTGTACGTCACGCCCATGCGGCCGCCGCCCCTGCTACCCACGGGGTCGTCCGCCTCGTGCCGCCGGTGCCTCCCACGCCGGGCAGGCTCGGGACCCAGATCGTCGGTCCCCTCGCCCAGTCCGCCACCGCGATGCATATCTCCACCCGACTGCTTTTAGGACGCACAGCCCCCGCCGCGCAACCCGATCATCGTGACAGTGACCTCCCCCGCGAACGTGCGGTGAAACACCTGTCCGCAGATACGTCCGAGCCTCTGACACCATGGATTCCGTGAGCTTTCCCTATGACGCCCCAGTTTCGCAGACGCTTTTCGACCGCGCGTCCCTCGTGACGCCCGGCGGCGTGAACTCTCCTGTCCGTGCTTTCCGTGCTGTGGGCGGTACGCCCCGGTTCATGGTGTCCGGTGCCGGTCCGTACCTGACCGACGCGGACGGCCGCGAGTACGTCGACCTTGTGTGCTCCTGGGGTCCGATGATCCTCGGCCACGCCCACCCCGAGGTCATCGCCGCAGTTCAGGAGGCTGTCGCCCGCGGCACCTCGTTCGGTACGCCGGGCGAGGGCGAGGTCGCGCTCGCCGAGGAGATCGTGGCACGGGTCGCCCCGGTCGAGCAGGTGAGACTTGTCTCGTCCGGTACGGAGGCGACGATGTCGGCGATCCGGCTCGCCCGCGGATTCACCGGGCGCGCCAAGGTGATCAAGTTTGCCGGGTGCTACCACGGGCACGTGGACGCGCTGCTGGCCGCGGCCGGCTCCGGCGTCGCGACCTTCGGGCTGCCCGACACGCCGGGCGTCACGGGCGCCCAGGCGGGCGACACGATCGTGCTGCCGTACAACGATCTGGAATCGGTTCACGCCGCCTTCCACGCGCACCCCGGCGAGATCGCCTGTGTGATCACCGAGGCCTCCCCCGGCAACATGGGCGTGGTCCCGCCGCTGCCGGGCTTCAACCAGGGGCTGAAGGACGCCTGCGCCAAGAACGGCGCGCTGTACATCTCCGACGAGGTCATGACCGGCTTCCGTACGTCGAAGGCCGGCTGGTACGGCATCGACGGCGTCACGCCGGACCTGATGACGTTCGGCAAGGTCATGGGCGGAGGCTTCCCGGCCGCGGCGTTCGGCGGCCGCGCCGATGTGATGGGCCACCTCGCCCCGGCCGGGCCGGTCTACCAGGCGGGCACCCTCTCCGGGAACCCGGTCGCCACCGCCGCCGGCCTCGCCCAGCTGCGGCTCCTCGACGATGCGGCGTACGAGAAGGTCGACGCGGTCTCCGAGCGGATCCAGGCCCTCGTGACGGAGGCGCTGGCCAAGGAGGGCGTCGCCCACCGGCTGCAGACCGCGAGCAACATGTTCTCGGTCTTCTTCACCGACCGTGAGGTGCGCGACTACGACGACGCCAAGAAGCAGGAGGCGTTCCGCTTCAACGCGTTCTTCCACTCGATGCTCTCTCAGGGTGTCTACCTCCCGCCGTCCGCGTTCGAGTCCTGGTTCGTGTCGACCGCCCACGACGACGCCGCGATCGAGCGGATCGCCGTCGCGCTGCCGTCGGCCGCCCGCGCCGCCGCGGAGGCCACGGCATGAGCGGCACGGAAACCAGTACGGAAACGACGGTCGTTCATCTCATCCGCCACGGAGAGGTGCTCAACCCGGACGGGGTCCTCTACGGCCGCCGTCCCGGCTACCACCTGTCCGACCTCGGCCGGCAGATGGCCGACCGCGTCGCCGAGCACCTCGCGGAGCGGGACATCACCTATGTCGTGGCGTCCCCGCTGGAGCGTGCACAGGAGACCGCCGCGCCGATCGCCAAGTCGCACGGCCTGACCCTGGACACCGACGAGCGGCTGATCGAGGCGGCGAACGTCTTCGAGGGCAAGACCTTCGGCGTCGGCGACGGCGCGTTGCGCAAGCCGGCCAACTGGAAGCACCTCACCAATCCGTTCCGGCCGTCCTGGGGCGAGCCGTACGTCGACCAGGTGGTGCGGATGATGGGTGCGCTTGGCTCCGCCCGGGACGCGGCGCGCGGCCACGAGGCCGTCCTCGTCAGCCATCAGCTGCCGATCTGGATCGTGCGCAGCTATGTGGAGCAGCGTCGGCTCTGGCACGATCCGCGCCGCCGTCAGTGCACGCTCGCGTCGATGACGACTTTCACGTATCACGGCGACAAGATCGTGTCGGTCGGTTATTCGGAGCCCGCCCGCGATCTTGTTCCCGTGCACCTTCTCGCCGGTGCCAAGCCGGTCAAGGGAAAGGCGAAGGCCTTCGGCGCATAGTTCTCCCGGCCCACCGGCCAACTCCCCGCTCATTCCTGGAACCTTTGCGTCCGGCATGCCATCTAACCCATTGGCGGTACGGCGGCAGCGGATCGCGTACGGCACGGGGACTGGGACAGGGACGGGGTCGGGGACACATGCGCGACATCAGCCGAAGGGGCTTGCTCGGGGCGGGACTCGGTGCCGCAGCGGCGGTGGGAATCGCCGGCTGCGGCACCGGTTCCGGTTCCGGCAAGGGCGACCAGGGACAGTCCGGCGGCAGCGGCGGCGGGGGGAAAGGCGGGGGCGACGGCAAGACCCCCGGCTCCACCACCAAGCCCGTCCGACTCATAGGTGACGGTTCGACTGCCGACACCGGGAAGCAGCCGAACCAGCCCGACCGGCCCGTCCCGCTCCAGCCCGGCGAGACCCCGCCGCAATTCGTGATCTTCTCCTGGGACGGCGCGGGCGAGGTCGGCAACGGACTCTTCCCCCGTTTTCTGGAACTCGCCAGGAACCACGACGCGGCGATGACGTTCTTCCTCTCCGGGATATATCTGCTGCCCGAGTCGAAGAAGACGCTCTACCGGCCCCCGAACAACAGGATCGGCGCATCCGACATCGGCTATCTGACGGACGGCCACATCAAGGAGACTCTGAAGTACGTCCGCCAGGCCTGGCTCGAAGGCCATGAGATAGGCACCCACTTCAACGGGCATTTCTGCGCCGGCTCCGGTTCCGTCGGAAACTGGTCGCCCACGCAGTGGCAGAGCGAGATCGACCAGGCCGTGTCCTTCGTCACCGAATGGAAGACGAACAGCGGCTGGACGGACATCGAACCGCTGCCCTTCGACTACCGCAAGGAACTCGTCGGCGGCCGCACCCCCTGTCTGCTCGGCCAGGACAGTCTCCTGCCCACCGCGAAGAAGCTCGGCTGGCGCTACGACGCGAGCTCGCCCGGCGGCCGCCAGAAATGGCCCGAGAAGCGGGGCGGCGTCTGGGACCTGCCGCTGCAGGCCATGCCCTTCCCCGGGCACTCCTTCGAGGTGCTCTCGATGGACTACAACATCCTCGCCAATCAGTCGCAGAATTCGACCAAGGGCATGCCGTCGCGCTATCCGGGCTGGCGCAAGCAGGCCACCGATGCGTATGTCAACGGATTCAACCGCGCGTACGAATCGAATCGCGCCCCCTTCTTCATCGGCAACCACTTCGAGCAGTGGAACGGCGGCATCTACATGGACGCCGTCGAAGAGGCGCTCAAGGGCATGGCCGGCAAGAAGGACGTACGGCTGGTGTCTTTCCGGCAGTTCTGCGACTGGCTCGACGTCCAGGACCCGAAGATCCTCGCGAAGCTCCGTACGCTCGAGGTCGGACAGTCCCCGGCGGGCGGCTGGAACACCTTCCTTCGGACGACCGCTGCTTAATCGGTCCCGACAAGGGGCGTTACGGGCACCGAGGGGGGCGCGGAAGATCTCCCGAAGCATCATGCGAAACTTTTCACATGAGCCTCAGCCGCGCCCCTCGACGCACTCTGCTCGCCGCCGGCGCCGGTGCCCTGGCGGCCGCGCTCACGCTGTCGGCGTGCAGCGGCGACTCCAACGGCAAGTCCGGCGGCGGTGGCGACACCAACTTCGTGACCAACACCGGCGGGATCTCCACCGTCGCCAAGGGCGAGCGGACGCCCGCCCCGAAGCTCTCCGGCAAGGATCTGGCGGGCAAGCCGCTCGATCTCGCCGACTACCGGGGCAAGATCGTCGTCATGAACGTGTGGGGCTCGTGGTGCGCGCCCTGCCGCGCCGAGGCCAAGTACCTGGAGAAGGTCGCCAAGGACACCAAGGCCCAGGGCGTCGAGTTCGTCGGCATCAACACCCGTGACACCCAGACGGCCCCGGCTCTCGCGTTCGAGGAGGAATTCGGGATCACGTACCCGAGCTTCCACGACCCGATCGGCAAGCTGATGCTGAAGTTCCCCAAGGGCACTCTCCAGCCGCAGTCGATCCCCACCACGATCGTCGTCGACCGGGACGGAAAGATCGCGGCGCGCGCCCTGAGGGCACTCGACGACAAGGCGCTCCGCTCGATGATCGACCCGCTGATCGCGGAGAAGTGACCACCTCATGAACGAGACCGTCTACAGCGGGGCACTGCTGCTCGCACTGCCCATCGCCGTACTCGGAGGACTCGTCTCCTTCTTCTCCCCGTGTGTGCTGCCGCTGGTCCCGGGCTATCTCTCGTACGTGACCGGCGTCACCGGCACCGATCTGGCCGAGGCCAGGCGCGGCCGGATGACCGCCGGGGCCGCCCTCTTCGTCCTCGGCTTCTCCGCCGTCTTCGTCTCCGGCGGGGCGCTCTTCGGCTACTTCGGGTGGACCCTGCAGGAGCACCGGGAGACCCTCACCGCGGTCCTCGGCGTGCTGATGATCCTGATGGGGATCTTCTTCATGGGCATGATGCCCTTCCTCACCCAGCGCGAGTTCCGCTTCCACAAGCGGCCGACGACGGGTCTGGTCGGGGCGCCGGTCCTGGGCGCGCTCTTCGGCATCGGCTGGACCCCGTGCATCGGCCCGACGCTCACCTCCGTCAACGCGCTCGCCGCCGACCAGGCCAGCGCGGGCCGCGGGGCGCTGCTGACCGCGGCGTACTGCGTCGGGCTCGGCCTGCCGTTCATCCTCGCCGCCGTCGCGTTCCGCAAGGCGCTCGGCGCTTTCGGTTGGGTCAAGCGGCACTATGCCTGGGTGATGCGCATCGGCGGCGGCATGATGATCGCGACCGGCCTGCTGCTGCTCACAGGTGCGTGGGACATCCTCGTACAGGACATGCAGGGCTGGTCCAAGGGCTTCCAGGTGGGGATCTGATCCATGAGCAAGACGGCACACACGGCGGCCGGGACGCCGGCGACCGAGGGGTCGACAGCCGAGGGGACGGTGGCCGAGGAGACGGGAACCGACCGGCTCTCCACCGCCCCTCAGGAGGAGCCGGCGGACATCGTCGGCGGTCCCACCCTCGGGGTCATCGGCTGGGTGCGCTGGTTCTGGCGGCAGCTGACGTCGATGCGGGTCGCCCTGATCCTGCTCTTCATGCTCTCGCTCGGCGCCATCCCCGGCTCCCTCATCCCGCAGAACAGCGCGGACGAGACCAAGGTCGCCGCCTGGAAGGCGAACAACGAGTTCTGGACGCCACTCTTCGAGAAGCTCCAGCTCTTCGACGTCTACAGCTCGGTGTGGTTCTCCGCGATCTACATCCTGCTGTTCGTCTCGCTCATCGGCTGCATCGTGCCTCGCACCTGGCAGTTCGTCGGCCAGCTGCGCGGCCGCCCGCCGGCCGCCCCCAAGCGGCTCACCCGGCTGCCCGTCCACACCACCTGGCGCACGGACGCCGAGCCCGAGGCGGTCCGCGAGGCCGCGCTCGCGATCCTGAAGAAGCGCCGCTTCCGCTCGCACATCGCCGGGGACGCGGTCGCCGCCGAGAAGGGCTATCTGCGGGAGGCGGGCAACCTCGTCTTCCACGTCGCGCTGATCGTGATGCTGGTGGCCTTCGCCGCCGGGCAGCTCTTCAAGTCCGAGGGCGGCAAGCTGATCGTCGAGGGCGGCGGCTTCTCCAACACGCTCACGCAGTACGACGACTTCAAGTCCGGGTCCCTGTTCAGCGTCGACGAGCTGGCCCCGTTCAGCTTCAGGCTGGACAGCTTCACGGGTACGTACGAGGCCAACGGGCCCCAGCGCGGCACCCCGCGCACCTTCGAGGCGGCCGTGACGTACAGCGAGGGCGCCGAGGGCAAGGAGAAGAAGCGCGTCATCCGGGTCAACGAGCCCCTGGAGATCGACGGCTCCAAGGTCTATCTGCTCTCCCACGGCTACGCGCCCGTCGTCTCCGTCCGGGACGCCAGGGGCAAGGTCGTGTTCCGGGACGCCGTGCCGCTGCTGCCCATCGACAACAACGTCACTTCCACCGGTGTCATCAAGGTGATGGACGGCTACCGGGACAAGAACGGCAAGAAGGACCAGCTGGGCTTCCCCGCGTTCTTCGTCCCGACGTACGCGGGCAAGGGCCAGGGCCAGATGTTCTCGCAGTTCCCCGGGCTCGTGTTCCCGGCGCTGAACCTGGGCGCGTACCACGGCGACCTGCGGGTCAACGCGGGACTTCCGCAGAACGTGTACCAGCTGGACACCAGCAAGATGACGCCGTTCAAGGACGCCAAGGGCGATGTCTTCAAGCAGACGCTGCTGCCCGGTGAGACCATGACGCTGCCCGACGGCGCCGGCTCGGTCACCTTCGAGAAGGAGATCAGGGAGTGGGCCAGCTTCCAGATCTCCCAGCGGCCGGGCAGCGGTCTCGCCCTCGCGGGCGCGATCGCCGCGATCGCGGGCCTGGTCGGCTCGCTCTTCATCCAGCGGCGCCGGGTCTGGGTCCGGGCCGTACGGGGGGACGACGGCGTGACCGTCGTCGAGATGGCGGGGCTCGGCCGGAGCGAGTCCGCGAAGCTTCCCGAGGAGCTGGCGGACCTGGCCCTGAGCCTCAACACAGAGGCGCCGACCGTGGCTGAAGCCGCAGACGCAGCTGCCCACGAACCCGCAGACGCAGCTGCCGACGAACCCGCAGACGTACCTGCCGACGAACCCGCAGACGTTCCCTCCGAAGGGACTCAGAAGTGAATCTCGCCGCCGCCACCAACGAAAGCCTCGCCGAGTTCAGCAATGTGCTGATCTACTCGTCGATGGCCGTTTACACCCTGGCGTTCCTGGCGCACATCGCCGAGTGGGTCTTCGGCAGCCGCAGCAAGGTCGGCCGTACCGCCGCCGCGCTCACCGCCCCCGCCGCGGCACCGGCGGTCACGGTCCAGGTCGCGCAGAAGGGCGGAGGCACCACGGTGCTGGAGCGCCCGAAGGTCGTCACGCGCACCGCGGCCGGACAGCGCGACGTCCCGGACGGCCCCGGCGCCGCGGGCGGCACGGTCAAGGGCGACCTCTACGGGCGGATCGCGGTCTCGCTGACCGTCCTCGCCTTCCTCGTCGAGGCGGCCGGCGTCGTCGCCCGCGCCGTGTCCGTGCAGCGCGCCCCCTGGGGCAACATGTACGAGTTCTCCACCACCTTCTCCACGGTGGCGGTCGGCGCGTACCTCGGCTTCCTCCTCGCGAGGAAGAACGTCCGCTGGATCGGGCTGCCGCTGGTCACCACGGTCCTCCTGGACCTCGGCATCGCGGTCACCTGGCTCTACACCGAGAGCGACCAGCTGGTCCCGGCGCTGCACTCGTACTGGCTGTGGATCCACGTCTCCACGGCGATCTTCTGCGGCGCGGTGTTCTACCTCGGCGCCGTCGCGACGCTCCTGTACCTCTTCCGGGACTCGTACGAGAACAAGCTGGAGAACGGCGGCGACCCCGGCTCCTTCGCCCGGTCGGTGCTGGAGCGGCTGCCCGCCGCGGCCTCGCTCGACAAGTTCGCCTACCGCGTCAACGCGGCGGTCTTCCCGCTGTGGACCTTCACGATCATCGCGGGCGCGATCTGGGCCGGTGACGCGTGGGGCCGCTACTGGGGCTGGGACGCCAAGGAGGTCTGGTCCTTCATCACCTGGGTCGCGTACGCCGCGTATCTCCACGCGCGCGCGACCGCGGGCTGGAAGGGCCGCAAGGCCGCGTACATCGCGCTGGTCGCCTTCGCCTGCTTCCTCTTCAACTACTACGGCGTCAACCTCTTCGTGAACAGCCTCCACGGCTACGCCGGAGTCGAATAACCCCGGTAGACGCATGCGCGTGGCCCCCTGGCGGACCCCGGTCGACCGGGTGGGCGAGACACGGTAGCGGGCCCGGCCCGTACGGGCGACGCTGGTGCCATGACGACCGAAGCGATCCCTCATGGCACCAGCGAGACCCGCGAGGGCGACGACGGCGACACCCACGTCCTGCACTTCGTGATGCACCTTCCGCACCCCGTGGTGAACATCTGGGCCGCCGTGGCCACCCCGGAGGGCCTGCCCCAGTGGCTGGCCGCCGCGGATCTGCTGGAGCCGCACCTCGACGGCGGGGTGACGCTCCGCTGGCTCAACGCAGACGCGGAAGAGGAGGGAACGGTGGTCCACGGACGGGTGACGGCCTGGGACCGGGAGGCCGTCGCCGAGTACACCGTCGAGCGGCACGGCCGGATCCGCTTCCACATGGAGCCGGCGCCCGCGGACTCCTTGGCGACGGTCCTGCGCTTCACCAACGAGTTCACCGGGACCGACGCACAGCGCCTCGACAACCTGGCGGGCTGGCACCAGCACTTCGAGTACCTGGACGCCGCGCTCGACGGCCACCCGGCCGACTGGTCCGCCTGGACCCCGGACCGCTTCCAGCAGCTCCGTGAGGAGTACGCCGGCCGGAAGTGATCCACCGGACGTGTTCAGCCGGCCGTGATCGCGTCCAGCTGGGCCCGCAGATACGTGTGCGAGTCGATGCCCCGCACGTCCGTACCCGGATCGCACTCGTAGAAGTAGACGAGCGACATCAGCTCCTCCGCCGGTGCGTCGGCGGGCGGCGGCAGCACCCTGTGGCGCCCCGAACGCCAGCGGCCGCCGGTCCAGCGGGCCATCAGATCCCCGATGTTGACCGTCAGCGCGTCCGGCGCGTACGGGGCGTCCTCCCAGCCGCCCGCGTCCGTGAAGACCTGGAGCCCGCCCTTGCCGGTCTGCCGGTCGAGGACGGTGACCGTGCCGAAGTCGGTGTGCGGGCCGATCCGGAACTGGCCCGGCTGCGGCTCGCCGACGGTGTCCCGGCCGGGATACCAGTTGATGTTGAAGCCCCAGGTCGGGTGCCCGGTGTGCCGGGTGAAGAAGTCCTCGGACTCGCCGAGCGCCACCCCCAGCAGCCCGAGGAGCCGATCGGACAGCGCCCGCATCGCAGCCAGATACGCCTCCACGGCCGGACGCAGCGAGAGGACCTCGCCCGGCCAGGTGTTCGGCAGGAACCACTCCGCGTCGACCTCCGGATCGCCGCTCGGCTCGTCCGCCGCGAAGGACAGCGACTCCTTGAGATCGGGCGGCGTCTGCGTGCCCTCCGCATACCCGTTGGCCTCCGCCCCGGGGCCCAGCCAGCCGCGCCCGCCGACCTTCACCGCGTACGGCTCCTTCGTGGCCGGCGGCAGGCGGAAGAAGCCGCGCGCCGACTCGCGGATCTCCGTCCGCAGGTCCTGGCTCACCCCGTGGCCGGTGACGAGCAGGAAGCCCGCGGTGCGCAGGGCCTCGTCGACGGTGGCGGCGGTACGGGCGCGGGCCTCCGGGTCCCCGGCGAGCCAGGGCGCCAGGTCGATCACGGGGATACGGTCACTGGTCATCGCCGATGTCCTCGCTCCACAGCTCGGGGTGCCTGTCGATGAACTCACGCATCAGGGCCGTGCATTCGGGGTCGTCAAGGACCACGACCTCCACGCCGTGCGCGGCGAGCCAGTCGTGGGCGCCCTGGAAGGTCTCGGCCTCGCCGACGACGACCCGGGAGATGCCGAACTGCCGGACGAGCCCGGAGCAGTACCAGCAGGGGGAGAGGGTGGTGACCATCGTCGTACCGCGGTAGGAGCGCTGACGCCCCGCCGCACGGAAGGCCGCGGTCTCCGCGTGCAGCGAGGGATCGCCGTCCTGGACGCGGCGGTTGTGGCCACGGCCGAGGAGGGTGCCGTCCGCCCCGTACAGCGCGGCGCCGATCGGGACGCCGCCCTCCGCGAGGCCCGCGCGTGCCTCGGCGAGAGCGGTGGAGAGCCAGTGCCGTGCCCGTTCCCGGTCCATCGACCCACCCTCACCTCAGGCTGCTCGGAGCCGCTCGGGTCTGCTCAGGGCTGCTGGGGGTCGTCGCCCCCCTCGCGCCGCTTCAGCTCGTCCTCGCGGCGGCGCAGGTCCGCCTCCCAGTCCTTGAGGAGTTCCTCGTCCTTCTTGTTCTCTTCCTTGAGCGCGTTCAGGAACTCGGGATTGTCGTCGGGCGCGACCCACTGCGTCTTGTGGTTGCGGTGCCACTCGGACGGGGTAGAGCCGCCCGCCGGGGCGTGCCGCAGCTTGCCCGCCGCGAACCAGACGATCGGGCCGACGATCGAGAAGAGCAGGATGATGATCACCCAGACCACCTTGGGGAGGTGCCTGACCTCGTCCTCGGGGGTATTCAGACAGTCGATGAACGCGTAGATCGTGAGCGCCAGGATCAGGATGAACGGCAGATATCTGATCATGGTCGTGCCAGCCCCCAAGCAACGGTTGCGGGGCGCGGACCGGCCCCGGTGACCGTTCCAGCGTAGTGGGTGGCCGATACTGGACGGCATGGCTTACGACGATCTTCGCTCGCTGCTGCGCGCACTGGAGCGCGAGGGCGACCTCAAGCGCATCAAGGCCGAAGTCGACCCGTATCTGGAGGTCGGGGAGATCGTCGACCGGGTCCAGAAGTCCGGCGGCCCGGCCCTCCTCTTCGAGAACGTGCGCGGCTCGGCGATGCCGCTCGCGATGAACGTGTACGGAACGGACCGCCGGCTGCTCAAGGCGCTGGGCCTGAAGTCGTACGACGAGATCAGCGCGAAGATCGGCGGGCTGCTGAAGCCGGAGCTGCCGCACGGGTTCGTGGGGGTGCGTGAGGCGTTCGGGAAGCTGGGTGCGATGACGCACGTGCCGCCGAAGAAGGTGAAGGACGCCCCCGTGCAGGAGGTCGTCCTGCACGGTGACGACGTCGATCTGGACCGGCTGCCCGCGCTGTTCACCTGGCCCGAGGACGGCGGCTCCTTCTTCAATCTGGGGCTCACCCACACCAAGGACCCGGAGAGCGGGATCCGCAATCTCGGGCTGTACCGGCTGCAGCGCCACGACAAGCGCACCATCGGCATGCACTGGCAGATCCACAAGGACAGCCGCAACCACTACCAGGTGGCGGCACGTCGCGGGGAGAAGCTGCCGGTGGCGATCGCCTTCGGCTGTCCCCCGGCCGTGACGTACGCATCGACGGCGCCGCTGCCCGGAGACATCGACGAGTACCTCTTCGCCGGCTTCGTGCAGGGCAAGCGGATCGAGATGGTCGACTGCAAGACGGTGCCGCTGCAGGTGCCGGCGCAGGCGGAGGTCGTGCTGGAGGGTTGGCTGGAGCCCGGGAAGATGCTTCCCGAGGGCCCGTTCGGCGACCACACCGGCTTCTACACGCCGCAGGAGGACTTCCCGGCGCTGACGATCGACTGCGTGACGATGCGGAAGCGGCCGCTGCTCCAGTCGATCGTCGTGGGCCGGCCGCCGACGGAGGACGGCCCGCTGGGGCGGGCGACGGAACGCTTCTTCCTGCCTCTGCTCAAGATCATCGTGCCGGACATCGTGGACTACCACCTGCCCGAGTCGGGCGGCTTCCACAACTGTGCGATCGTCTCGATCGACAAGAAGTACCCGAAGCACGCGCAGAAGGTCATGCACGCCATCTGGGGCGCGCACATGATGTCGCTGACCAAGCTGATCGTGGTCGTCGACTCCGACTGCGACGTCCACGATCTGCACGAGGTGTCGTGGCGGGCGCTCGGCAACACCGACTACGCCCGTGACCTGACCGTCGTCGAGGGCCCGGTGGACCATCTGGACCACTCCTCGTACCAGCAGTTCTGGGGCGGCAAGGCGGGCATCGACGCGACGAAGAAGTGGCCCGAGGAGGGCTACACCCGCGACGGGGGCTGGCCGAACATGGTGCTCTCAGACCCGGACACGGCGGCGCTGGTCGACCGCCGCTGGAAGGAGTACGGCCTGTGAGCCCCCTGGCCGTGGGCGGTCCCGCCCTGTTCCTCGGCGCCGACACCCCGTGCGTGGCGCTGGTGCGCCCCGAGCTGGACGTGAACGACCCGGAGCTGCGCCTCGCGGCCGAGCGGGCCGGGGTCTCCCCGGAGGAGTTCGCCGGCCCCGAGAACACCTGGCAGCTGCTCGCCGACCGGGCCGACGGCGAGAGCCGCGGCTTCGTCCTGCCCGGCTTCGCCGACGCCGAGGCCGCCGCGTTCGCGGACGCCCTGCTGGCGGCGCTGGACAGCGGCGCCGATTTCGGGCTGGCCCTCGCGGACGGTGCGCTCGGCCTGGACGGCCGTACCCGCGGCGACGACCGGGTGGCCCTGCTCGCCCGCGTCACCACGCCCGACGGCGGTGAGGACCCTCTCGAACTGGAGCTGGGGGCGCTGCCCGTCGCGGACCTCCGCGACGACCTGGAGGACTTCCGGAGGAGCCTGGTATGACCACCGCCGACGGCGTACTCGGCCCCGGCTCCGCGCCGCAGCCGACCAGCAAGGTCAAGGCGTTCCTCAGGCTCGTGATGATCGAGCACTCGGTCTTCGCGCTGCCGTTCGCCTACATCGCCTCGCTCACCGCGATGTTCGAGCTGGACCGGAACATCCAGTGGGGCAAGCTGCTGCTGGTCACGATCGCCATGGTGGGCCTGCGGACCTTCGCGATGGCCTGCAACCGGATCATCGACCGCGAGATCGACGCCCGTAACCCGCGTACGGCGGGGCGGGAGTTGGTCACGGGTGCCGTGTCCGTGCGGTCCGCGTGGACCGGGGCGGGCGTGGCTGTCGTGGTCTTCCTGGGTGCCGCGGCGCTGCTCAACCCGCTGTGCCTGGCCCTTGCGCCCGTCGCTGTCGTCCCCATGGTGGTCTATCCGTACGGGAAGCGCTTCACGAACTTCCCGCACGCGATTCTCGGCCTCGCCCAGGCGATGGGCCCGGTCGGCGCATGGATCGCGATCACCGGGGCCTGGTCCTGGGACGCGGTGATCCTCGGCCTCGCGGTCGGCGTCTGGATCGGCGGCTTCGACCTGATCTTCGCCTGCCAGGACGTCGCGGCCGACCGCGCCGAGGGCGTCATGTCCGTCCCGGCCCGCTTCGGCGTCCCCGCGGCGCTGTGGGGCGCGCGGGTGTGCCATGCCGTGACGATGGGCCTCTTCGTCTGGTACGCGCTCGCCACCGGTGCCGGGCTCCTCTTCTGGCTGGGGCTGGTGATCGTCGCCGTGGCGTTCGGCTACGAGCACACGATCGTGCGGCCGCACGATCTGTCCCGTCTGAACAGGGCGTTCTTCACGGTGAACGGCTTCATCGGGATCGCGCTCTTTGCGTGCGCGCTGCTGGACCTGCTGGTGCGGGGCCTGACGGTGTGACCGTGCCCCGGAGTGGGGCCCGTCACGGTGCTGCGGTGTACGGAGTCCGTGTTCCCGGTTCTCAGGCAGTACGGACCCGCAGGTCTGTACAGTTCTGATATGGAGACCTATCCGCTTGTGGAGGCCCGGAACCAGCTGGGCCAGTTGGTCGGCCGGGTGCGGCACGGTCACGAGCACTTCCTGATCAGCGAGTACGGAAAGCCGGCAGCGGCCCTGGTGCCGATAGAGGAACTCGAAGAGCTGCAGCGGCTCCGCGATGAAGCCGACGTCAGGGAAGCGCGCATGCGCGAGGCCGAACCGGGCGGGCTGTCGCTCAGCCACGAGGAGTTCATGGCCCAGCTGGAGGCCGAGGACAGGTAGGCGGCCCAGTGAGCCATGCCGTCGTGTGGGAGCACCTCGCCATGCAGGAATACCGCAGGCTCCGGCAGGTGGACCCCGTAGGCGCCAAGGCGTGTGCGGCTGCGGTTGCGGCGCCGGCGGACGAGCCCACTCCGGAAGCGGCGCGTCCGCTGGGCGGCTCGGGTTATTACCGGCTCCCGGTCGGGACGTGGCGCGTTCTCTACCGGCCGGACGGCGAGACCGTCACCGTCCACATCATCAAGGTCGGTCGCACCGGCTGAGGAGCCGGAGGAGCGTACCCAGTTCGGCCGGGGGACCTTACCCAGTTCCGCCATCCGGTGGCCGGATAGGCTCGATGCCATGAATGACGCCAACCGCACCCCGTGGGTCGTCGGGGTCTCCGGGGCGTCCGGGACCCCCTACGCGGCCGCCGTGCTGCGCGGACTGCTCGATGCCGGTGAGAGCGTCGATCTGGTGGTGTCGCGGGCGTCGCGGCTCACCCTGATGGACGAGACGGGCATCGCGTTCCGGGACGCCCACTGGCGGGACGATCTGCGCGCGTGGCTGGAGCGGGGCGCCGACGGCAAGCCCGGCACCTTCGAGGTGGACGAGGCCGCCGACGTACGGCACTGGACTGCGGGGGATCTCGCCGCAGGGCCGTCGTCCGGCTCGTACCCGGTCAAGGGGATGCTGATCGTGCCGGCATCGACCGCGTGCGTCGCGGGTGTGGCGCTCGGTCTGTCGAAGGATCTGCTGCAGCGGGCGGCGAGCGTGACGCTGAAGGAGCGTCGGAAGCTGGTGGTCGCGGTGCGGGAGACTCCGCTGAACGGGCAGACCCTGAAGCATCTTGTGGCGCTGGACGAGGCGGGCGCTGTCGTACTGCCCGCCTCTCCGGCGTTCTACGCGGGCGCGACGCACATCCAGGATCTGGTGGACTTCGTCGCGGGGCGGGTGCTGGACGCGGCAGGGGTGCCGCACCGGCTGTACCGCCGTTGGGAGGGGGAGCTGGGTGGTGCCCAGTCCCGAGGTGACCAGTGATCGGACAGGACCCGGGTCGGGGTCCTGCCGTTCGGGGCCTAGCGCTTCTTGGTCGCGCGGCGGGCGGGACGGGCCGTCCGGTCGGCGCGGTGGGCAGCGGCAGGCTGGTGAGCACGCGAGCGGTTGGCCAGCTCCTGCAGCTGTCGCATGTGGGCGTAGGCCATCTCGATCGTGTACACGGTGAGTGTCATCTCCTGTATGGATCTGTATGGATCGTCTGATCGTTTGAAAGATTCACAGGGTGTCGGCCCTGTGTGCCTTAGATTCTACACGTAAACTTGCGGTATCGCTGAACAATGGAAGGCTCAGGCATATGGACGCCGTGGATAGGCAGCTCATCCAGGCTCTGCGCGAGAACGGCAGGGCTTCGTACGCCGAGCTCGGCCGGCTCGTCGGACTCTCGGGTCCCTCCGTCACCGACCGCATCAACCGCCTGGAGGCGGCGGGTGTCATCACCGGCTACCGCGCGACCGTCGACGCAGCCTCGCTCGGTCTCGGCGTCACCGCGCTGATCGGCATCTCCCTCTCCGACGCGGCCGACCATGAGGACGTGGCGCGCCGGCTGCGCGACCTCGAGGAGATCGAGGACTGCTGGTTCATCGCGGGCGACGACTCGTACATGCTCAAGGTGCGGGCGAGCGACGTCGACGGACTGGAGAAGACGATCCGCCGGCTGTCCGGGACGAAGGGCGTCTCGCGGACGCGTACGACGATCGTGCTCTCCACGAAGTGGGAGAACCGGGTCGGCGAACTGCCCGAGGAGGGCTAGGCGTACGGTGGGTGAGGCCCGATTGGTTGACGTATGGGAGGCGGCCTGATGACTGCATCTATCAAAGATGTGGGTCTCAAGCGCGAGCTGGAGGAGAAGGTCCGCGCCGGGGAGCGGCTCAGCCGCGAGGACGGCATCGCTCTGTACGAGTCGGACGACCTGGCCTGGCTCGGTGGCCTCGCCCACGAGGTGCGTACGCGCAAGAACGGTGACGTCGTCCACTTCAACGTCAACCGCCACCTCAACATGACCAACGTGTGCACGGCGTCGTGCGCGTACTGCTCGTTCCAGCGCAAGCCGGGCGAGAAGGACGCGTACACCATGCGCATCGAGGAGGCCGTCCGCCTCGCCAAGGCGATGGAGAACGACAACCTCACCGAGCTGCACATCGTCAACGGGCTCCACCCCAACCTGCCGTGGCGCTACTACCCCCGGTCGCTCAGCGAGCTGAAGAAGGCCCTGCCGAACGTCTCGCTGAAGGCCTTCACCGCGACGGAGATCCACCACTTCGAGACCATCTCCGGGCTCTCCGCGTCCGAGATCCTCGACGAGCTGATCGAGGCCGGTCTGGAGTCGCTGACCGGCGGCGGCGCCGAGATCTTCGACTGGGAGGTCCGGCAGCACATCGTCGACCACCGCACCCACTGGGAGGACTGGTCGCGCATCCACCGCCTCGCGCACGAGAAGGGTCTGAAGACCCCGTGCACGATGCTGTACGGGCACATCGAGGAGCCCCGCCACCGCGTGGACCACGTCCTGCGGCTGCGTGAACTCCAGGACGAGACCGGCGGCTTCCAGGTCTTCATCCCGCTGCGCTACCAGCACGACTTCGTCGACATGCAGGACGGCAAGGTCCGCAACCGGCTGCAGGCCCGGACGACGATGGCGACGGGCGCCGAGGCGCTGAAGACCTTCGCGGTCTCGCGGCTCCTCTTCGACAACATCCAGCACGTCAAGGTCTTCTGGGTCATGCACGGCGTCCAGACGGCCCAGCTGGCGCTGCAGCACGGCGCGGACGACATGGACGGCTCGGTCGTCGAGTACAAGATCACGCACGACGCCGACAACTACGGCACCCCCAACAAGCTCACCCGCGACGACCTGCTGGAGCTGATCCGCGACGCGGGCTTCCGCCCGGTCGAGCGGAACACCCGCTACGAGGTCATCCGCGAGTACCCGGGCCCGGACCCGGACCGCCGCGAGTCGCCGCAGCCGATGCGGGTCTGACTTCCCGGGGGCTCCCGCGGGGGCCCGCGCCCCCCGGACCTGGCGGGCTCGGGCTTCGAGGAGCGCGGCACCGCCCGGTGGGCCGGGGTGTCCGTTCTCACGGTCCGGACGGCTTCCGAGGAGCCCCTGGGCGGTTGTTACCTTCGGGGGCATGTCCCTTGTGTTCCGCCTCGACCCGCCCGTAGAGCCTGCCCTGCGCGACGGAATGCTCGCGCTCTGGACGGACGTGTCCAACGCGGGCGGGGCCGTGGGGTTCGTACCTCCCGTCACGGCGGAGGACATACGGCCCGAGTGGCTGAAGCATCTGGCCGGGATGGCCGAGGGGCACAAGCGGCTCCTCGTCGGGCACGACGAGGACGGGCACCTCGCGGCCGCCGCGTTCCTCACCCACAACGCGCACCGGCTGATGCGGCACTGGATCTGGCTCTACACCGTGATGGTCCATCCCCGGCACCAGGGCAGAGGATACGGCCGCGAACTGCTCGCCGCCGCCGCCGACGCCGCCCGCGGCCTGGACGGCATCGAGGCGATACGGCTCACCTGCCGCGGCGGCCTCGGCCTGGAGAACTTCTACGCCTCGTGCGGCTACAAAGAGGTCGGACGCGTACCCGGCGCGATCCGGGTCGCCGACGGGGACGATCGCGACGACATCACGATGCTGCTCCCCCTGAACTGATCAAATCGACACGTGCTTCACTGGTCGGGCAATTCAGTGAAGGGAAGGGACTGCGGTGTCCGACAGCAAGACGAGCGCCACGCTCCGGTACACGCTCATGCGTCTCGGCGTCTTCGCCGGCTGCTTCTTCGTCCTGTGGGGACTGGTGTACCTGAGGGTGCTGCCGCGCGGCCTCGGCGACTCCAACCTCCTCTGGGTGCTGGTCCTCTCCGTCCTGCTCTCCGCGCCGCTGAGTTTCGTCCTCCTGCGCAAGCAGCGCGACGAGATGTCCGAGCAGATCGTGGCGAAGGTCGACCGGGCGAAGTCCCGCCTGGAGGCCAACCGTTCCCAGGAGGACAACGCCGTCCAGTGACGGGCCGCCCGGTGACGAGCCGCCCAGTGACAGGCGGAACGTAACCTTCCTCACATCCGTCCGACGCCCCGTGCCGGAGCAGCCGCAGCAGCCGCTCCAGCGCGGGGCGTTGATGTATGCCGTCCTCAAAGAAGAGCTTTGAGGATCTCAAAGTTCAAGTGTTAACGTGTTCCGCATGACGACAGCAGTGCGCCCTCACACAGCCATGAGCACCCCGCTCGTGGCGCGCCTGCACGTCGATCTCTGCCGCTGTATGTCCGCGGTCTGTTGCCGCTCGGTCTGACCCGGCATCACAGCGGCGCCGCCTGCTCTCCAGGCACGGGCGCCGCACCCCTGTCCCCGTATTCACCCGATACGCCTCCCCGGAGTGTGCCCGTGTCCGCGAACTCCGCGACGCCCACCCGCACCACCGCCCGCATACCCAACGTCCCCTTCTGGGCCCAGATCGTCGCCGGTCTCGTGCTCGGCGCCCTGCTCGGCTGGCTGGCCCGCAGCCAGGACATCAACTGGCTCTACAAGACCCTCGAGCAGGTCGGCGGGATCTTCGTCCAGCTGCTGAAGCTGGCGGTCGCCCCGCTCGTCTTCTTCGCGATCCTGGTGTCGATCACCAACCTGCGCAAGGTCAACAACGCCGCCCGGCTGGCCACGCGCACGCTGCTCTGGTTCATGATCACCTCGCTGATCGCGGTCGCGATCGGCCTCGCGATCGGCCTGCTCACCAACCCGGGTGCAGGCACCGGACTCACCCCCAAGGACGGCCAGAAGCCGGAGCACGCGGGCTCCTGGATCGACTTCCTCACCGGGATCATCCCGACGGACGTCATCACGCCCTTCACCGAGCTGAACGTCCTTCAGATCGTCTTCATGGCCGCCGTCGCCGGCGTCGCGGCGCTCAAGCTGGGCGACCGCGCCAAGCCGATCCTCACCCTCAGCGAATCCGTCCTGGAGCTGCTCCAGAAGGCCCTGTGGTGGGTCATCCGCCTCGCCCCGATCGGCACGGTCGGCCTCATCGGTTACGCCATCGCCGACTACGGCTGGGACCTGATCGGCAAGTACGCGACCTTCACCGCCGATGTCTACATCGGCTGCGCGCTGGTCCTGTTCGGCGTGTACCCGCTGCTGCTCGCGACCGTCGCGAAGGTCAACCCGCTGCAGTTCTTCAAGGGCGCGTGGCCGGCCATCCAGCTGGCCTTCGTCTCCCGCTCCTCGGTCGGCACGATGCCGGTCACGGTCAAGGTCACCGAGCGTCTCGGCGTACCGAAGGAGTACACCTCCTTCGCCGTTCCGTTCGGCGCGACGACCAAGATGGACGGCTGCGCCGCGATCTACCCGGCGCTTGCCGCGATCTTCATCGCGCAGATCTTCGGTGTCGAGCTGGGCATCCAGGACTACCTGCTGATCGCCTTCGTCTCGGTCGTCGGCTCCGCGGCCACCGCGGGCCTCACGGGCGCGACGGTCATGCTCACCCTGACCCTCTCCACGCTGGGCCTCCCGTTGGAGGGCGTGGGCCTGCTGATGGCGATCGACCCGATCCTGGACATGGTCCGCACGGCCACGAACGTGGCCGGTCAGGCGCTGGTCCCGGTCGTGGTCGCGGCTCGCGAGAAGATCCTCGACGTCGAGGCGTACAACTCGGCCTCGGCGTCGCCGATCGACGACGCGGAGGTCCCCGTCGCCGAGCAGAAGGTGGCTGTGACGGCTGCGGTGTAGGTCCGACCTTCGGCCAGGAGGGGCTCCCGGGCCAGGAGGGGCGCTCGCCGAACCGGCGGGCGCCCCTCCTTTACACTCTGGCGACACCCTTCCGGCACATGTGCATGCGGCCGTGTGATCCGACAGACCGAAGAGAGCGACCGACTTCATGACTCAGCCGACGGCGGCCGCTCCGCCCTCCCGGCCCGGCCGTCTCGACTCCCTCACCGGACTGCGCTGGTGGGCGGCGTTCGCCGTCTTCGCGCACCACATGACCAATCTGGCGCCGCTGCCGGTCCATGAGGTGGTCGTGTTCGGAAAGTACGGGGTGACGCTCTTCTTCGTGCTGTCCGGATTCGTCCTGACCTGGTCGGCACGGCCGGGCGTCACCGCACCCACCTTCTACTGGCGGCGCTTCGCCCGGATCTATCCGGCGCACTTCGTGGCGCTGCTGTTCGCGATCCCCGTCTTCTACAGCTTCAGCCCCGACCCTGCCCAGGGATGGGTCAAGCCGGTCAGTGCCGGAATCCTCCTGCTGTCCATCCCGCTGATTCAAGGCTGGTGGCGGGACCCGGTCCTGCTCTACTCGGGGAACCCGGCAGCCTGGACGCTGACCTGCGAGTTCTTCTTCTACGCCCTGTTCCCGCCGCTGCACCGCGTCTTCGGGCGGCTGAGAGTGCGGGGCGCGCTGGCGGCCACGTTCCTCGGCTTCGCGGCGGCGTTCGGATACCGCCTCTTCGTTTGGTTCCACCCGCATTCCTGGGCAGCGGAGCTGCCGTTGCCGGTCGTGCGGCTGAGCGAGTTCGTCATCGGTATCGCCATCGCGCGCGCCATGCTTTCGGGCTGGCGGGTACGCGTCGCCCCCATCTGGGCCTTCCTGGGCACCGCCGCCCTCGTCGGCTGGCTGGTGACCACCGCCGACCGGCCGGCCGGCAGCACTCTCGCTGCCTTCGTGCGGGTCACCAAGGAAGAGTGGATCATCTTCGCCTGCGCCGCGATGATCGCCACGGTCGCCTGGCGTGACCTCGCCGGCAAGCGGTCCCTGCTGCGCTGCCGTCCTCTGGTGCTCCTCGGCGAGTGGTCGTACGCGTTCTATCTCGTCCACGCGACCTTCATCTACATCGCCCGCGACAGGTTCGGGAAGGAGATGGTGAGCTGGTCGAACCTGCAGTGGTACGCGGCCCTTCTCGTCGTCTCGCTCGCCGGGGCCGCCGTGCTGCACTACGCCGTGGAACGCCCGCTGGAGCGACGGCTGCGCACCTGGTGGGACGCGCGACGGGCGGCCGGAGCGGACCGCACGCTTCTGCCGGTCGGCACTGGCTAGGACTACCGGTCGGGTGTGGGGGGCACGGCGTTGTTGACGCCCCAGGCCACTGCCTTCCTGTGTTGACGTTCTTCGAATCAAGGCGCAGCCTTGTATTGAAAGACGTCGATGCAGCATGAGCGGGGGCGAGGTCATGAGCGAGCAGTCCGTGGAGCTGCGCGAGAGCGTCCGCCGGCGGTACGCGGCCGCCGCGGTGCAGGTGGCCGAGGGTGGGACCGCGTGCTGCGGGCCTGAGTCGTGCTGCGGGTCCGGGCGCGTCGAGGCCGAGGAGGGCTTCGGGCCGGCCCTCTACGGCGCCGGTGAGCGGGACCTGCTGCCCGCCGCAGCGGTCGCAGCCTCGCTCGGCTGTGGCAATCCCCTCGCTGTTGCCGACCTCCGTGAAGGCGAGCGGGTCCTGGACCTGGGCTCCGGCGGTGGCATCGACGTCCTGCTGTCCGCGCGCCGTGTCGGCCCGGCCGGCAAGGTGTACGGGCTGGACATGACCGAGGAGATGCTCGCCCTCGCCCTGGCCAACCGGAAGAAGGCCGGTGCGACCAACGCCGAGTTCCTCAAGGGGACGATCGAGGCCGTCCCGCTGCCCGCCAACACGATCGACGTCGTCATCTCCAACTGCGTCATCAACCTGTCCACCGACAAGGCGGCCGTCTTCGCGGAGGCCTTCCGCGTCCTGGCGCCCGGTGGCCGGATCGGTGTCACCGACGTCGTCGCCGACGACGACCTGTCGGCCGAGCAGCGTGCCCAGCGCGGTGACCATGCCGGCTGTATCGCCGGAGCGCTCTCCTTCGCCGAATACCGCGAGGGCCTGTCGGCCGCAGGGTTCACCGACATCGAGATCACCCCGACCCACTCCGTCGCCGACGGCATGCATTCCGCCGTCGTCCGCGCCGTCAAGCCGGCCGTCGAACCGGCCGACGGGGCGGCCGTGGTGTCGCCGTAATGCGGTCCTGATGGGCCGAACCTAGACTGACGAGGCCATGGAGAATTCCTGAAACAGGGAGATCTGCACCATGTCCAAGCGAGGCAACAAGCGGCGCGGCCGTAAGAAGAAGAAGGCGAACCACGGCAAGCGCCCCAACGCCTGAGCCGCACCGTCGTTCACGAGCGCCCTGGATCGACCGCGATCCGGGGCGCTCGTGCATGGCGCCGCTGCCGGCAGGCGGTGCGACCGCCCGGCCTGCCGGCGGGCCGTAGGCTTTACCGCCGGGTAGGACCGCGGGGTGGGAGGAAAGCCGGGATGGGCGCTGTGGGTGCCGGGAGGAGCGGCAAGCGGATGCCGCGTGCCGTGCGGGAGCAGCAGATGCTGGACGCCGCGGTGCGGACGTTCGGGCAGCGCGGGTACCGGGCGGCGTCGATGGACGAGATCGCCGAGTTGGCCGGGGTGTCCAAGCCGCTGGTCTATCTGTATCTGAACTCCAAGGAGGAGCTGTTCACCGCGTGCATCCGGCGTGAGGCCGGGGCGCTGATCGAGGCGGTGCGGGCCGCGGTCGAGCCCGGGCTCCCGGCGGACCGGCAGCTGTGGGAGGGGCTCGCGGCGTTCTTCCGGCACACGGCCGGGCATCCCGACGCATGGGCGGTGCTGCACCGGCAGGCGCGGACGCACGGGGAGCCGTTCGCCGCGGAGGTGGCGGTGATGCGGGACGAGATCGTGGCGTTCGTGACCGGGCTCATCGGGGCGGCCGCGCGGGAGACGCACGGGGACGGGGAGCTGGCCGACCGTGACGTTGCCGGGCTTGCCCAGGCGCTGGTGGGCGCGGCGGAGTCACTCGCCGGGTGGGCGAACGAGACGCCGGGCGTCTCCGCGAAGGAGGCCGCGGCGACGCTGATGAACTTCGCCTGGGAGGGCCTGGGCAACCTCATGCAGGGCGAGCGGTGGTCGCCGTCCGGCCGGTGAGACGGACGCGTCGCCCGGCGCCTTGAACTCGGCCTCGGTGTAACGGATTTCCCCGGACGCGGCGCCGTGCCGCCGGCCGGATCCGCCCCGTCGAGCGTTACGGGCTCCAGGAGACCGGCGCGGTGGGGGAGTTCGTCGCGGGCGCCGTCCTCGTCCGGTCGGCGCGCGTGTCCGTCCTCGAACGCCGGACGGGCCGGCAACGGGCGGAGACCCGACGGGGTCAGGGGGCGTGCCCCTGCTTCGCGTCAGCCGCCGCGCTTCTGCCGCCAGTCCCGGACGACCGCGTCGGCGTCGTACGGCGTCAGACCGAGCAGCGGGCCGGGCGGTGGGCGGCGGACGGCGGCGGCGATCTTTTCGTTGATGCGCTCGATGATGCGGCGCACCGCGGCCTCCGACGGGGCCCGGGCGGCCGCCTCCAGGGCGTCCTCGGCCTCTTTGCGGAGGGCGAGGGTGGGCGGGAGGTACGACAGGCCCTCGCGGTGCATCTTTCTCTTGATCCACCACAGGTCGTCGTACGCGTCGCCGTTGCCCGGCAGTGGCTTTCCGAAGCCGGGCAGATTCCTGAAGTCGCCGCGCTCCGTCGCCTCACGGATCTGCTTGTCGACCCATGACTCGAAACTGACGCCTGGCGGCTTGCGCTCGGTCACGTGTTCCAGCGTACGAGAAGGGGCTTCTGAGAGACTCGAAGAGTGCTGATCAGAGATGCGAGGGTCGACGACTGGGACCGTATCTGGCCGTTCTGGCACCGGATCGTGTCCGCCGGGGAGACGTACGCCTGGGATCCCGACACGCCCGAGCCGGCAGCCCGCGCGCTGTGGATGCCGCCGGCCCTGGGGGCCGCCAACCGCGTGTTCGTGGTGGAGGACGCGGACGGCACGGTCGTCGCGTCGGCGTACGTACGGCCCAACTACGGAGGCCCGGCCGCGCACATCGCCAACGCCGGGTTCATGGTCGATCCGGAGCAGGCGGGGCGGGGGACCGGGCGGCGGCTGGCCGAGCACGTGCTGGAGCAGGCGCGGCAGGACGGCTACACCGGGATGATCTTCAATGCGGTCGTGGAGACCAATCCGGCGATCAAGTTGTGGGAGTCCCTGGGCTTCCGGACTCTCGGAACCGTGCCGGGAGCCTTCCGGCACCCCGTGCACGGCCCGGTCGGGCTGAACATCATGTTTCGGGAGCTGTAGAAACCCCCTGCCCTCTGCGGGGCTGCCGGTGCGGTGGCCGGCGCGGCGATCTGGCCGGCCCGGTGTGGTCCCGCAAAGGGCAGGAGCCCTGTCTCCGTACAGACGTACGGAGACAGGGCTCCTTGGGTACTGCTAAGTCGTGCGCGATCGCCGACCCGGGCAACTTAGGCCGGGGTGACGTTCTCCGCCTGCGGGCCCTTCGGGCCCTGGGTGACGTCGAAGTTCACGACCTGGTTCTCCTCGAGGGAGCGGAAGCCGGTCGCGTTGATCGCGGAGTAGTGGACGAAGACATCCGGGCCGCCGCCGTCCTGGGCGATGAAGCCGAAGCCCTTTTCAGCGTTGAACCACTTGACGGTTCCGGTAGCCATAAGCCCTCCTTGGGCCAAAGGGTTGCCCTGCTCCAGAACCTGCAAACAAGTCTGAAAACTACAAAAGCCTGCGGGTCACATGCTCCGCAGGCTCTGTACTGCAAGGGAAACCAAACTGCAACTTGCGTCGAGCGTAGCACGCAGGGAGTTGGTGGCGATAGAGGGAAAGATCACGTCACCCGGATGTTTGATGCCGGCTTGACATGCTGACGATCGTCCGGGCCTTGTGGCGCGCCGACCCGGCCATTCGTACCGCCGCCCGGAGGTCTAGCCTCTCGCTGTGGACAGTCATGCAGAACCCGCGGAACCCGCGGAACCCGCGGAGTACGCCGCCGGCGACGACGACCGTCGCCGCCGGCCGCGCGTCGGTCACATCCAGTTCCTGAACTGCCTGCCCCTCTACTGGGGCCTGGCCCGCACCGGGACGCTGCTCGACCTCGAGCTCACGAAGGACACCCCGGAGAAGCTCTCCGAGCAACTGGTGCGCGGCGACCTCGACATCGGCCCCATCACCCTCGTCGAATACCTCCGCAACGCCGACGGCCTCGTCGCCTTCCCCGATCTGGCGGTCGGCTGCGACGGGCCCGTCATGTCGTGCGTGATCGTGTCGCAGCTGCCGCTGGAGCAGCTGGACGGCGCTCGTGTCGCCCTGGGCTCCACCTCGCGCACCTCGGTGCGGCTCGCGCAGCTGCTGCTGGCCGACCAGTACGGCGTGACGCCGGACTACTTCACCTGCCCGCCCGACCTGGGCGTGATGATGCAGGAGGCCGAGGCGGCCGTACTGATCGGGGACGCGGCGCTGCGGGCGTCGCTGCACGACGCGCCGCGCCTCGGGCTGCGGGTCCATGACCTGGGGCAGATGTGGAAGGACTGGACCGGGCTGCCGTTCGTCTTCGCGGTGTGGGCGGCGCGCAAGGACTACCTCGAGCGTGAGCCCCGTGTCGTACGAAAGGTCCACGAGGCGTTTCTGGCCTCGCGCGATCTGTCCCTGGAGGAGGTCAAGAAGGTCGCCGAGCAGGCGTCGCGCTGGGAGACCTTCGACGCGGAGCTGCTGGAGCGGTACTTCACGACGCTCGACTTCCGCTTCGGGCCGGAGCAGCTCGCGGGCGTACGGGAGTTCGCGCGCAGGACCGGGCCGACGACCGGCTTTCCGGCGGACGTACGGGTCGAGCTGCTCGACGTCTGATGCGCCCCTGACCGGCCCTGATCGCCTGTGACCGGCCCGGCCGGCCTGACCGGCCCGGCCGGCCTGATCGGTCCGGCCGGACCGGGGCCGACCGGCCGGACCGCCCGGTGCCCGCAGGTCAGGGCGTGGGGATGGGCGCCTGCATGTGCTCGCTGATCCACTGGATCGACCCGTCCCCCATGCCCTGCACATAGGTCTTGGCATTGTGCTCGCCGTCCTGGATGACCTGCAGCCGCGTCTTGACCGGCCCCCTGGTGTAGTTCCGGATGAAGGACTTCAGATTCCTCATCCCGGACTCCTTCGAACCGATCTGGAATGCCAGATAAACGTCGTTGTCCTTGGTGTCCGGCTTCACGCCGAGGGCCTTGGCGAGCTTCTCCGGGTTGTTCGCCTGCCGCTCTGCGGCGTGTCCCGCCCACAGCGGGGAGTCGGGCACGGTGTCCGGGCCGGAGGCGATGACCGCCTTGAACTTGTCGGGGTGCTGCAGCACGGACTTCAGCCCCACGAAGCCGCCGGAGGACGATCCCATGAAGGCCCAGCCGTCACGTGAGGTGAACGTACGAAAATTGGCCTTGACGAAATCGGGGACGTCCTCGGTCATCCAGGTGCCCATTTTCGGCTGCCCCGGTATATCACTGCCGTCGTAGTAATACTTGTCGTCCGGGTTGAGCACGGGCATCACGACGATGAACGGAAGGCTCTTTCCTTCCTGCGACCACCGGCTGATGCTGCTCTGCAGCTTCAGATCGGTGCCCATCCAGTAATTGTTCGGATATCCGTTGCCGCCGGGGAGCGCGATGAGCACGGGGAATCCGCTGTTCGCGTACGCGGGGTCGAAGTACTGCTTCGGGGCCCAGACCCAGACCTTGCCCGTGAAGCCGGACTTCTCGCCGTGCAGCGTCGTGACGCCGATCCTGGTGCCGTCGTCGATGGTGTTCTGGGTGGTGAACTCGGCCTTCGGGCCGGTCGGCATCAGGGTCTTGGCGGCGGCCTCGGAGGCCGCCCGGGAAGCGGCCTTGCCGTTCCCGGCCCCGCTCTTGCCGGAAGGTGCGGCCGTGGTGGCGGACGGGCCGTCGAAGGAGACCGGTTCCCCCTCGTTCGAGCAGCCCGCGACGAGCGCGACAGAGCCGAGGGCGACGGCGGCCATGAGGACCTTGGGCAGACGCGGGCGGCGGCGATACATAGCGGACTCCGTATGTTGCGGCTTCATATTGCGGCTTCGCGGTGTTTGCGGTGATTCCGTGTGTGGTGCGCGGTTTACGACCAGAGAGATGGGCGTCCGCGGCGATCGGTTGGTCCTGGGGCGGGCCCAATCCTCGTGATCCGGCCCACGCCGCGTTCTAGGCTGTCCCGGACGGACGTCGCGGAATCGGGGGAGTTCATGCAGCCGCTGGAAGCGGGCGAGCCGCAGACCATCGGTGCGTACCGGCTGCTCGGCAGGCTCGGGGCCGGCGGCATGGGCCGGGTGTACCTGGCCCGCTCCGAGGGCGGTCGTACCGTCGCGGTCAAGATCGTCCATCCGCACTTCGCCCTCGACGAGCAGTTCAGGGAGCGGTTCCGGCGCGAGGTGGCGGCGGCGCGGCGGGTGGGCGGTGCCTGGACGGCTCCGGTGCTCGACGCGGACCCGGACGCACCGGTTCCGTGGGTGGCGACCGGCTATGTGGCCGGGCCCTCGCTGGGGCAGGCCGTCACGGAGCACGGTCCGCTGCCGGAGCACACGGTACGGACGCTGGGCGCGGGGCTCGCGGAGGCGCTGGCCGCCGTCCATGCACTGGACCTGGTCCACCGGGACGTCAAGCCGTCGAACGTCCTGCTCACGCTCGACGGCCCCCGCCTCATCGACTTCGGTATCGCCCGCGCGACGGACGGCACCGCCTCGCTCACGACGACCGGTGTCTCCGTCGGCTCACCCGGCTACATGTCGCCCGAGCAGATCCTCGGCAGGGGCGCGGTGACGGGCGCGGCCGACGTCTTCTCGCTGGGCGCGGTCCTCGCGTACGCGGCGACCGGGGCGACGCCCTTCCCCGGCGACTCGTCTGCCGCGCTGCTCTACAAGGTCGTCCACGAGGAGCCGGAGCTGGGCGCGCTGACGGGGGAGCTGCGGGAGCTCGTCGCCGCCTGCCTGGCCAAGGACCCGTCCGCGCGGCCGGCCCCCGAGGACGCCGCCCGCCGGCTCGCGCCGGACGGCGCGGGCGCGCTCGTGGCGGGAGGCTGGCTGCCCGGCCCCCTCGTGGAGCAGGTCAGCCGGGCCGCGGTACGACTCCTGGACCTGGAGCCCGCCCGGCCGGACCCGGCAGCGTCGGGGCCCGTGCCGTTCACCAGCCAGGCGCTGGGGGAGTTCGGCCCGCCGATCGAGCCCCCGTCGCTGTCCCCGTCTCCGCTGCCGTCGCCGCCCATGCCGTCGACCCCGCCGCCGGTGACCGACGCGGTTCCGCCGCAGCGCACGCCCGACGGCCGTTTCTCCGTCTCGGTGACCACCAGCACGGAACGCGACCGCCCTGGCGGCGCCCGCAAGGTGAGCTGCACGGTCGCCCTCGCCGTGGCGGGCGCGCTGGCCGCGGTGACGGTCGGCGCGGGTGTCCTGTTCGACCTCTTCCCCGGCGGCGGCAACGAGCCGAACGACATGGCGGCCGAGCCGCCCACGTCGTCCGCCTCGAGCCGGCCGGCGGACGGCGGGACGCGCGGCGCGGCGCAGGACGTGCCGAAGGCGTTCGTCGGGACGTGGGAGGGAGACATCACCGCATCCGGTCTCCCCGCCGGGACGATGAAGGTCACCATCGAGGCCGGCCGCACCGGCGAGCAGATCGGCAAGGCCGAACAGACCGACATCCTCGGCAACTTCATCTGCGAGGACCTGCTCACCGCCACCCGCGCCGACGCGCAGACGCTCGTGGTCGACGCGAAGCGCGGGCCGCGCAGCCAGGGCATGTGCACGGAGAGCACGACGGGCCTGCGCCTCGAACTGCGCGGCGGCGCCCTGCGGTACGTCTCGGCCGACGCCCGCGCCGGAAAGCCGACCGGCGATCTGGCGCAGCAGCGCTGAGGGCAGGCACCACTGGGCGGAAGGGTGCTGAGGCCAGGTCATGTCCCGGGGGCATGGCCCCGGCGGAGGGTGTGACGGAAGCCGGCCGAACGCGCTGGCGTAGGCTGTTTCGGACCGTCCAGACCCCGCCGAAAGGTGACTCCCGGTGACCGAGAAGGCCGACCTTCAGTCCGTCCTGGACCGTGCCGCCGAGGGCGGGCGGATCACCGCCGAAGAGGCGCTCGACCTCTACCGCTCCGCGCCGCTGCACGCGCTGGGCGTCGCGGCGGATGCCGTGCGCCGCCGCCGCTACGCCGGTACGGAGCACATCGCGACGTACATCATCGAGCGCAACATCAACTACACCAACGTGTGCGTCACGGCCTGCAAGTTCTGCGCCTTCTACGCCGCGCCCAAGGACACCGCCAAGGGCTGGACCCGCGACCTCGACGACATCCTGCGCCGCTGCGCCGAGACCGTCGAGCTGGGCGGCACCCAGATCATGTTCCAGGGCGGCCACCACCCGGACTACGGCGTCGAGTACTACGAAGAGCACTTCGCCGCCATCAAGAAGGACTTCCCGCAGCTGGTCATCCACTCCCTCGGCGCGTCCGAGGTCGAGCACATGGCCCGTATCTCCGGCGTCTCCGTCGAGGAGGCGATCTCCCGCATCCACGCCGCCGGTCTCGACTCCTTCGCGGGCGCCGGCGCGGAGCTGCTGCCCGAGCGGCCGCGCAAGGCGATCGCGCCGCTGAAGGAGTCCGGCGAGCGCTGGCTGGAGATCATGGAGACCGCGCACCGGCTGGGTGTGGAGTCCACGTCCACGATGCTGATGGGCACGGGCGAGACCAACGCCGAGCGCATCGAGCACATGCGGATGATCCGCGACGTTCAGGACCGGACCGGTGGCTTCCGGGCCTTCATCCCGTACACGTACCAGCCGGAGAACAACCACCTCAAGGGCCGTACGCAGGCCACGATCTTCGAGTACCTGCGGATGATCGCGATCGCCCGGCTCTTCTTCGACAACGTCGCCCACATCCAGGGCTCGTGGCTGACCACGGGCAAGGAGATCGGCCAGCTGTCGCTGCACTACGGCGCGGACGACCTCGGCTCGATCATGCTGGAGGAGAACGTCGTCTCCTCGGCCGGCGCCAAGCACCGCTCCAACCGCCAGGAGATCATCGACCTGATCCGCAAGGCGGGCCGCGTCCCGGCGCAGCGGACGACGACGTACGAGCACATCGTCGTCCACGACGACCCGGCGAACGACCCGGTCGACGAGCGCGTGGCGTCGCACATCTCCTCGACGGCGATCGAGGGCGGCACGGCGCATCCGGAGCTGAAGCTGCTGAACGCCAACTGAGCGCGGCTGCGGGGCTGTTGTGCTGACCATCCATGTCGCGGACGCGCTGTTCGGCGTCGCCGGCCGGGGGACCGGTGACGCGGTGGCGGTGGACGGCGGACTGATCGTCGCGGTCGGCGCGTACGACGAGATCGCCGGCGCCCGGCCGCAGGCGCGGGTGCGCCGCTGGCCCGGGCTGCTGACCCCGGGGCTGCTGAATGCGGACGCCGCTTCCCTGCTGGAGGCCGCCTACCACCCGGACCCGCGCGAGGCGGACACCCTCGGTACCGAACCGCTCACCGGCGACGCCCTCGCCGCCCTGGAACTGGACGACGCGCGCTGGGGCAACAGCGCGCGCAGAGGGCTCCAGCGCATGCTGCGTCACGGCACGACGGCGGTCGCGGGTCCCTTCACCCGGCCCGCGGTACGCGCCGCCGTCGAGCGCTCGGGCCTGCGGGTGCGCGGCCCGCGCCAAGGCCGGGAGGCCGGGACCCCCTCGCTCGACCCGTTCGCGGTGCGCCCGCTCAGCGCGGTGCTCGACGGGGAGCTGCGGGCCGGAAGCCCGGCCGACTTCGCCGTTTTCGACGTTCCGGTCGACGAACTCCCGGCGCAGGCACTGCGCAGGCACGGCGCGGCGAGCTGCGTCGCGACCGTGCTCGCGGGGCGCCTGGTGTACCGCCGCCGCTGAGTCCCCCCGCGCGTCCCGCGTGCCCTGCCCGATGCGTGGTGGGGGTAGGGCGGCACAATGGGGGCGTGACCCGAGCCTCTCTGGACAAGCAGCCGCACGAAGTCGCCTCCATGTTCGATGGTGTGGCGGCGAACTACGACCTCACCAATGACGTGCTCTCGCTCGGCCAGGACCGGCGCTGGCGCAAGGCGGTCGCCAAGGCGGTCGACGCGCGCCCCGCCCAGAAGATCCTCGACCTCGCCGCCGGCACCGGCACGTCCTCGCTGCCGTTCACCCGCACCGGCGCGTACGTCGTGCCCTGCGACTTCTCGCTCGGCATGCTCCGCGAGGGCAAGAAGCGGCACCCATGGCTGCCGCTGACCGCGGGCGACGCGACGAAGCTGCCGTTCCAGGACGACGTCTTCGACGCCGTCACGATCTCCTTCGGCCTGCGCAATGTGCACGACACGGACCAGGCGCTGCGCGAGCTGTACCGGGTGACCAAGCCGGGCGGGCGCGTCGTGATCTGCGAGTTTTCGCACCCGACCTGGGCGCCGTTCCGGACCGTGTACGAGGAGTATCTGATGCGGGCGCTGCCGCCCGTGGCCCGCGCGGTGTCGTCCAACCCGGACGCGTACGTCTACCTCGCCGAGTCGATCCAGTCGTGGCCCGAGCAGGCCGAACTCGCCGGGCTGCTGCAGAAGGCCGGCTGGTCGAAGGTGGCGTGGCGGAACCTGAGCGGCGGAATCGTGGCGCTGCACCGCGGCACCAAGCCCCAGTAGGACCCGGGCCGGCGAACGCCCATGGACTACCAGGCACTGCTGGAGCAGATCGAGGCGGACGTTGCCCCGCTGGTCGGCAGCGGGACCCCCGCCGAGTACATCCCGGCCCTTGCCTCCGTCGACCCGGACCGCTTCGGCATGGCCCTCGCCGATCTCGACGGCAAGGTGTACGGAACGGGCGACTGGGAACACCCCTTCTCCGCCCAGTCCGTCACCAAGGTCTTCGCCCTCGCGCTCGCGCTCTCCCTCGGCGGCCACGACCTGTGGGAGCGGGTGGGCCGCGAGCCGTCCGGCAATCCGTTCAACTCGCTCGTCCAGCTGGAGTACGAGAACGGCATTCCGCGCAATCCGTTCATCAATGCGGGCGCGCTCGTCGTCACCGACCGGCTGCTGACCCTCACCGGCGACGCGAGCAGCGAACTCCTGGAGTTCCTGCGGGCGGAGAGCGGAAACCCGGACGTCGCCTTCGACCCGGAGGTCGCCGCGTCGGAGGGGGAGCACGGCGACCGCAACGCGGCCCTGGCCCACTTCATGGCCTCGTACGGGAACATCGCCAACCCCGTCCCGACGCTCCTCGAGGACTACTTCTGGCAGTGCTCGATCGAGATGAGCTGCGCCGACCTGGCCCTGGCGGCCCGCTTCCTGGCCAGGCACGGGCTGCGGGCGGACGGGACGCGGTTGCTGACCCGTAGCGAGGCGAAGCAGGTCAACGCCGTGATGCTCACCTGCGGGACGTACGACGCGGCAGGCGAGTTCGCCTACCGGGTCGGGCTGCCGGGCAAGAGCGGCGTGGGCGGCGGGATCGTCGCCGTCGTCCCGGGCCGCTGCACGCTCTGCGTATGGAGCCCAGGACTCGACCGCCACGGCAACTCGGTGGCGGGCATGGCGGCGCTGGACCGCTTCACGACTTTGACGGGCCTGTCGGTGTTCTAGGGGGTGTCCGGCGGCCGGACGGCCGGACGGCCGCCGGTGCCGGTGCTGGTGCTGGTGCTGGTGCCTCAGAGGTCGAGGCCGAAGCAGTATCCCGTGAGCTGCGAGACCGGGGTCGTGAACGTCTCGGCCAGCTCCATGCCGAGCCGTCGTGTCACCGCGATCGACCGCTCGTTGCGCGCGTCCACCATCGCGACGACGCGCGTGACCCCCGCCGCCCTGACCCGCTCCAGCGTGGCCCGGGCGGCGGCGGTCGCGTACCCCTGCCCCCAGGCACTGCGGGCCAGCCGCCAGCCGATCTCGATCTCGCCCGCCGGGCCCCACGCGTGCGGCCACGGCTGCGCGCCGGTGAAGCCGATGACCTCGCCCTCGGCGTCCAGCATCGTCCACAGGCAGAAGCCCCGCTCCGCGTCGTGTCTGCGCTGCCGGGCCGTCAGCTCCTCGTACACGGACAGCTCCGCGGGCGCGCCCCCGTGGAACTCCATGACCTCCGGGTCCGCGAAGATCCGGTGCCAGGCCAGGGCGTCCTCGTCGGTGGGCACGCGCAACTGCACGACCGGCGCGGCGGGAAGCGTTTCGCTCATGGGACAGCCCTTCGTTCATGGATCAGTGCGCCCCCATAGACTGCACAGGTCCAGTGCTTTTAAGCACGCGAAATCGAGTCTTCGGGAGTCCACGCCGTGACCGAGCCTCTCTCCGAGCACACCGCAGATGTGATCGTCGTCGGCGCGGGCCCGGCCGGTTCCACGACCGCGTACTACCTGGCCAAGGCCGGCCTCGACGTACTCCTCCTGGAGAAGACCGCGTTCCCGCGCGAGAAGGTCTGCGGCGACGGCCTCACCCCGCGCGCCACCAAGCAGCTCGTCGCCATGGGCATCGACATCTCCGAAGAGGCGGGCTGGCTGCGCAACAAGGGCCTGCGCATCATCGGCGGCGGCGTACGGCTCCAGCTCGACTGGCCGGAACTCGCCAGCTACCCGGACTACGGACTCGTGCGCAAGCGCGACGACTTCGACGAGCAGCTGGCCCGGCAGGCGCAGAAGGCGGGTGCGCGGCTGTACGAGCGCTGCAATGTGCAGGCGCCCGTCATCGACGACCGAACGGGCCGGATCACCGGCGTCACCGCCAAGCTCGGCGAGGAGAAGACCCCGGTCACCTTCTCCGCCCCGCTCGTCGTCGCCGCCGACGGCAACTCCACCCGGCTGTCCCTCGCGATGGGGCTGCACCGCCGCGAGGACCGCCCGATGGGCGTCGCGGTCCGTACGTACTTCACCAGCCCGCGGCACGACGACGACTACCTGGAGTCGTGGCTGGAGCTGTGGGACCGCCGCGGCCCCGGCGAGGACCGGCTGCTGCCGGGCTACGGCTGGATCTTCGGCATGGGCGACGGCACGTCCAACGTCGGGCTCGGTGTGCTCAACACCTCCGCCTCCTTCAAGGAGCTGGACTGGCGCGAGGTCCTCAAGGCCTGGTGCGCCTCGATGCCCGAGGACTGGGGTTACGTCCCGGAGAACATGACGGGCCCGATCCGCGGCGCCGCCCTGCCGATGGCCTTCAACCGCCAGCCCCACTACACGCGCGGCCTGCTGCTCGTCGGCGACGCGGGCGGGCTGGTCAACCCGTTCAACGGTGAGGGCATCGCGTACGCCATGGAGTCCGGCCAGATCGCCGCCGACGTCATCGTGCAGGCCCATGCCCGCTCGACCCCGGCGCAGCGCGAACTCGCCCTGCGGAACTACCCGAAGATCCTCAAGGACACCTACGGCGGCTACTACACGCTCGGCCGTGCCTTCGTGAAGCTCATCGGCAACCCGAAGGTCATGAAGATCGCGACGCAGCGCGGGCTGACGCACCCGGTGCTGATGAAGTTCGCGCTCAAGATGCTCGCGAACCTCACCGACCCGACGGGTGGCGACGCGATGGACCGCATCATCAACGGGCTGAGCAAGGTGGCCCCCAAGGCCTGAGCCACGGCGCCTGAGTGCCTGCGTCTGAGCCCCTGCGCCTGAACCACGGCGGCGAGAGAGGTGCCGGGTGCGGCGGCTCGGTCCGCCGAACACCTTGGATTTAGGGTGATTTCGGGCTTACGGGCACGGAAGGGACACGCGAAGGCCACCGCCCCCGGACGGGGAGGCGGTGGCCTTCGTACGTGCGTGGTCTGTGCTCAGAGCACCCGGACCGCACCGCTCGCCGGGTAGCCCGACAGGTCCTGGATGACGACGCCCTTGCTCGGGTTGGCGGCGTCGAGGTACTGGCCGTCGCCGATGTAGACGCCGACGTGGTACGCGGAGCCGGCGCCGCCCCAGTAGAGGATGTCGCCGACCTGGATGTTGTCCAGGGAGACCTGGGTGCCGGCGACCGACTGGTCCTGCGAGACGCGGGGGAGGTCCACGCCGACCTGACGGTAGGCGGCCTGGACGAGGCTGGAGCAGTCCCAGGCGTTGGGGCCGGTGGCTCCCATGACGTACGCGTCGCCGAGCTGTGCCTTGAGGAAGGAGATGACGGTCCCGACGGAGCCGGACGGGGTCGACGTGCTCCGGGAGGAGAGGGTGGTGCGCTCGGAGGAACGGGAGGCGCGCTCCTGGGCCTCGCGGGCGGCCTCCTCGGCCTTCTTCTCGGCCTCGGCCTTGCGGACGGCCTCGTCCTTGGCCTTCTTCGCGGCCTTGGCCGCCTTCGTCGCGGCCGCGTTCTCCTGCGTCTGCAGCTGCGCGTCCAGGGCGGCCTGCTGGCTCGCCTCGGCGGACAGGGCGACGGCGGTCGCGAGCGCGGGGGAGTCGAGCGTGAGCGCGGGCATCTCGATGGTCTCGGTCACCGGCTCGGCGTTCGCCGGCCCGGCGCTACCGGCCACCGCGATGGTGCTGAGGACGCCACCGGCAACTCCGGCCCGGAGCGCGAGCGTCGAGGCGCTGCGGGGGCGGGGCTTCCGGTGGCTTCGTATGTGAGCGGTGTGGGACATGAGTACAACCGCTATCAAGGACCACCGGTTCCCTTCAAGAAACGTGTGTTGCGCCACAGTTACGTTCGGAATCTCATAATCCGCTTTCCTGGGACCCTTATTGACGCCGTAACGGGCAAAACGGGCATCGGTGATCAGGGCTGTGATCATGGCCTTTCAGGAAAAGGTCCGGATTGCCCGTCGCTTACCACCCCTTCACACCGATGGCCAAGCCCTGAATTCCGGGGCATGCGCGAGAGTGGTGCAGGTCACAGAATGGTCACCGCTGGACGCGCTCCGGAATTGCCCGCTCCGGAGATGGCCAGGGCTCGTGGCGAGGTGGGGTCGGGCTCGCGACGTGTGTGACCCGGGTCGCCATGAGGGGTGACTCGAATCGCAGGGAGGGGTGACCCCGGGTCGCGAGGAGGGGTGGCCCGGGCTCGTGAACGGATGCACGCGTCCACCTTCGTCCCCGAGGCCCCTCGGCCGGGTGACGAGCTCCCTCTATCACCCCGCCCGGCGCCTTGCGAATTTGCGTGTAGATAGCAGTCCTGATATTGGCGCCACGGCTCTGACCAGCGGTAATGCGTCAGAGAGTCACTTCTTGTAGCCACTCGAGCGCTTCGCGTGCAAGATCACTGCTCATCCGACTTCATGATCCTTCGTCAGGTGGTGGAGATCACAAAGACGTTGTCACACCCCGTGTCGCAGATCACAGACCGGCAGGCATAGGATGCGGAGCAGTCGGGCTTGTGAACTGCCTCACATATGCACGATCTTCGCGAGGCGGCGAGACGGATGCCCGGTGCGGTCCAACGGTCAAGGACGACTGGAAGGAGCGAGGAGCGTGAATGCCTACGCGCCCATTCTCGTGCTCGGCGCCCTAGGGGCAGGCTTTGCGATCTTCTCCGTGGTCATGGCCACGCTTATCGGCCCGAAGCGCTACAACCGGGCAAAGCTCGAGGCGTACGAATGCGGCATCGAGCCGACGCCGCATCCGGCCGGAGGCGGCCGCTTCCCCATCAAGTACTACCTGACGGCGATGCTCTTCATCATTTTCGATATCGAGATCGTCTTCCTCTATCCCTGGGCCGTCACCTTCGACGCCCTGGGGATCTTCGGGCTCGTGGAGATGCTGCTCTTCGTGCTCACCGTCTTCGTCGCCTACGCGTACGTATGGCGGCGCGGCGGCCTGGAATGGGACTGAGGGGCTGAGGAGCACACCAATGGGACTCGAAGAGAAACTTCCGAGCGGCTTTCTGCTGACCACCGTCGAACAGGCCGCGGGCTGGGTGCGCAAGGCGTCCGTCTTCCCCGCCACCTTCGGCCTGGCCTGCTGCGCCATCGAGATGATGACGACCGGCGCAGGGCGGTACGACCTGGCCCGCTTCGGGATGGAGGTCTTCCGCGGCTCCCCGCGGCAGGCCGATCTGATGATCGTCGCCGGGCGGGTGAGCCAGAAGATGGCGCCCGTCCTGCGCCAGGTCTACGACCAGATGCCCAATCCCAAGTGGGTGATCTCCATGGGGGTTTGCGCATCCTCGGGCGGGATGTTCAACAATTACGCGATTGTGCAGGGTGTTGACCACATTGTTCCCGTTGACATCTATTTGCCGGGCTGCCCTCCGCGGCCGGAGATGCTGATGGACGCGATCCTCAAGCTCCACCAGAAGATCCAGACCTCCAAGCTCGGCGTGAACGCGGAAGAAGCGGCCCGCGAGGCGGAGGAAGCGGCTCTCAAGGCGCTCCCGACGATCGAGATGAAGGGGCTGCTGCGATGAGCGACGCACGCGACGACCAGCCGAACCCCGAGAAGGAGCTCAGCGCGCAGAACCTGCCGGGCCAGCGCGGCGAGTACGGCGAGGAGATCCGCGTCCAGCGCGGCATGTTCGGGGCCAACAACGGCGGCGACACCTCCGGCTACGACGGGCTCGTCCGCTCCGTCCGCCTGCCCGGCGCGGCAACGCGCCCCTACGGCGGCTGGTTCGACGAGGTCGCCGACGAGCTCGAGGGCGCCCTTGAGGAGCAGGACCTCCTTCCCGAGAGCGCGATCGAGAAGACCGTCGTCGACCGCGGCGAGCTCACCTTCCACATCACCCGCGAGCACCTCGTCCGCGTCGCCAGGACCCTGCGCGACGACCCGGCGCTGCGCTTCGAGCTCTGTACGGGCGTGAGCGGCGTCCACTACCTCGGCGACAAGGGCCGCGAGCTGCACGCCGTCTACCACCTGCGCTCGATCACCCATGGCCGGCTGATCCGCCTGGAGGTCAGCGCCCCGGACACGGACCCGCACATTCCGTCGCTCGTCGAGATCTATCCGACCAACGACTGGCACGAGCGCGAGACCTACGACTTCTTCGGCCTGATCTTCGACGGCCACCCCGCCCTCACCCGGATCATGATGCCGGACGACTGGCAGGGCTTCCCGCAGCGCAAGGACTACCCCCTCGGCGGCATCCCCGTCGAGTACAAGGGCGCCCAGATCCCGGCTCCGGACCAGCGGAGGTCGTACTCATGACAACCCCAGCGGCTTCCGCACGCGAGACGACCGAGGGGACTGTATATACAGTCACCGGCGGCGACTGGGACGAGGTCGTCCAGACCGCGGCCAAGGCGGACGACGAGCGCATTGTCGTCAACATGGGTCCGCAGCACCCGTCCACCCATGGAGTGCTCCGCCTCATCCTGGAGATCGACGGCGAGACCGTCACCGAGGCCCGCTGCGGCATCGGCTATCTGCACACCGGCATCGAGAAGAACCTCGAGTACCGGACCTGGACGCAGGGCACCACCTTCGTCACGCGCATGGACTACCTGACGCCGTTCTTCAACGAGACGGCGTACTGCCTCGCGGTCGAGAAACTGCTCGGCATCGAGGACCAGATCCCGGACCGGGCGACGATCATCCGCGTCCTGCTGATGGAGCTCAACCGGCTCTCCTCGCACCTGGTGTGCATCGCCACCGGCGGCATGGAGCTCGGCGCCACCACGATCATGATCTACGGATTCCGTGATCGTGAACTCATTCTCGACATCTACGAACTCATCACCGGCCTGCGGATGAACCACGCGTACATCCGCCCCGGCGGCCTCGCCCAGGACCTGCCCCCGGGCGCCGTGGACCAGATCCGCGAGTTCGTGAAGAAGATGAAGAAGAACCTTCCCGAGTACGACAAGCTCGCCACCGGGAACCCGATCTTCAAGGGCCGGATGCAGGACATCGGCTATCTCGACCTGGCCGGCTGCATGGCGCTCGGCGCGACAGGACCGATCCTGCGCTCCACCGGCCTCCCGCACGACCTGCGCAAGACCGACCCGTACTGCGGCTACGAGACGTACGACTTCGACGTCCCGACCGCCGACACCTGCGACGCCTACGGCCGCTTCCTCATCCGTCTCGAGGAGATGCGCCAGTCGCTGCGGATCGTCGAGCAGTGCCTGGACCGGCTCGCCCCGGGACCGGTCATGGTCGAGGACAAGAAGATCGCCTGGCCCGCGCAGCTCGCCCTCGGACCGGACGGACTCGGCAACTCCCTCGACCACATCAAGAAGATCATGGGCACCTCCATGGAGGCCCTGATCCACCACTTCAAGCTGGTGACCGAGGGCTTCCGGGTCCCGGCCGGGCAGGCGTACGCGGCCGTCGAATCGCCCAAGGGCGAGCTCGGCGTCCATGTCGTCTCCGACGGCGGCACCCGCCCCTACCGGGTCCACTTCCGCGACCCGTCCTTCACCAATCTGCAGGCCATGGCGGCGATGTGCGAGGGCGGCCAGGTCGCCGACGTCATCGTCGCCGTCGCATCCATCGACCCCGTGATGGGAGGCGTCGACCGGTGACAGACGTATCGCTCGGGATGCCACAGCTCCCCGCCCCCGAATATCCGGCGGAGGTGCGCGAGCGGCTGGCGGCGGATGCCAAGGAGATCATCGGCCGCTACCCGGACAGCCGGTCCGCACTGCTGCCCCTGCTGCACCTCGTGCAGTCGGAGGAGGGCTATGTCACCCGCACCGGGATGCGGTTCTGCGCGGACATGCTGGAGCTGACGACGGCGGAGGTCACGGCCGTCGCCACCTTCTACACCATGTACCGGCGCAAGCCCTCCGGCGACTACCAGGTGGGGGTCTGCACCAACACGCTCTGCGCGGTGATGGGCGGCGACGCCATCTTCTCGGAGCTGAAGGAACACCTCGGCGTCGGCAACGGAGAGACCACCGACGACGGCAGGATCACCCTTGAGCACATCGAGTGCAACGCGGCCTGCGACTTCGCTCCCGTCGTGATGGTCAACTGGGAGTTCTTCGACAACCAGACCCCCGAGTCCGCGCGGCAGCTCGTCGACGACCTGCGGGCCGGACAGACCGTCGAACCCACCCGCGGCGCCCCCCTGTGCACCTTCAAGGAGACCGCGCGCATGCTGGCCGGCTTCCCCGACCGGCGCCCCGGCGCCGTCGAGGCGACCGGCGGCGCGGGCCCGGCCTCCCTGATCGGGCTCCGCCTCGCCAAGGGCGAGACGCCTCACCCCCGTGTCGTCCACCCGCGCGGCTCCGCCCCGCAGGGCGACTCGCCCGCCGACCACCTCAGCTCGCACGACGCGCCGCAGCAGACGTCCGCATCCGACCCGGACCACCCTGCGGGCCCCGTAACCGAGGAGGGGGAGTGATGACCGTGTCCACCGAGTACGGGGCCGAGGCCGGCGGCGAGACCAGCCCCGAGAAGCTGCTCGCTCCCGTCCTGTCCGCCTTCTGGGACGAGTCCGAGTCCTGGACGCTGGAGACGTACCGGCGCCACGAGGGCTACCAGGGCCTGCGCAAGGCCCTCGCGATGGCCCCGGACGACCTCATCGCGTACGTCAAGGACTCCGGGCTGCGCGGCCGCGGCGGAGCCGGCTTCCCCACCGGAATGAAATGGCAGTTCATTCCCCAGGGCGACGGCAAGCCGCACTACCTCGTGGTCAACGCCGACGAATCGGAGCCGGGGACCTGCAAGGACATCCCGCTCCTCTTCGCCAACCCGCACTCCCTCATCGAGGGCATCGTGATCGCCTGCTACGCGATCCGGTCCAACCACGCCTTCATCTATCTGCGCGGCGAGGTCGTGCCCGTACTGCGCAGGCTGCACGAGGCCGTGCGTGAGGCGTACGAGGCCGGCTACCTCGGCACGAACATCCTCGGCAGCGGACTCGACCTCGAAGTCACCGTGCACGCCGGCGCGGGCGCGTACATCTGCGGTGAGGAGACCGCACTGCTCGACTCGCTGGAGGGCCGGCGCGGCCAGCCCCGGCTGCGTCCCCCCTTCCCCGCGGTCGCCGGTCTGTACGCGTGCCCCACTGTGGTGAACAACGTCGAGTCCATCGCGTCCGTTCCCGCGATCCTGAACCGGGGCAAGGACTGGTTCAGGTCGATGGGCAGCGAGAAGTCCCCGGGCTTCACGCTCTACTCGCTCAGCGGCCATGTCGCCCAGCCCGGCCAGTACGAGGCCCCGCTCGGCATCACCCTGCGCCAACTGCTCGACATCAGCGGCGGAATGCGCCCCGGCCACCGGCTGAAGTTCTGGACCCCGGGCGGCTCCTCCACCCCGATGTTCACCGACGAGCACCTCGATGTCCCGCTGGACTACGAGGGCGTGGGCGCCGCCGGATCGATGCTGGGCACCAAGGCGCTGCAGTGCTTCGACGAGACGACCTGTGTCGTACGGGCCGTCACGCGCTGGACCGAGTTCTACGCCCACGAGTCCTGCGGCAAGTGCACGCCCTGCCGCGAAGGCACCTACTGGCTCGTCCAGTTGCTCCGTGCCATCGAAAGCGGGGCGGGCTCCATGAGCGACCTCGACAAGCTCAACGACATCGCCGACAACATCAACGGCAAGTCGTTCTGCGCCCTCGGTGACGGTGCCGCCTCGCCGATCTTCTCGTCGCTCAAGTACTTCCGCGACGAGTACGAGCAGCACATCCGCGGCAAGGGCTGCCCCTTCGACCCGGCCGCGTCCACCGCATGGGCGGACAAGGACAAGCACCTGGAGGTGAACGCATGACTGTGACGACAAGCGGCGCTCCCTCCGGGGGCGGCGAGGCCGCGGTCCCGCCCGAGGACCTGGTCACCCTGACCATCGACGGCATCGAGATCTCCGTGCCCAAGGGCACCCTGGTCATCCGCGCCGCCGAACTGCTCGGCATCGAGATCCCCCGGTTCTGCGACCACCCCCTCCTCGACCCCGCCGGCGCCTGCCGGCAGTGCATCGTCGAGGTCGAGGGCCAGCGCAAGCCGATGGCGTCCTGCACCATCACCTGCACCGACGGCATGGTCGTCAGGTCGCAGCTCACCTCGCCCGTCGCCGAGAAGGCGCAGAAGGGCGTGATGGAGCTGCTGCTCATCAACCACCCCCTCGACTGCCCGGTCTGCGACAAGGGCGGCGAGTGCCCGCTGCAGAACCAGGCCGTCTCGCACGGCCAGGCCGACTCCCGCTTCGAGGGCAAGAAGCGGACGTACGAGAAGCCGGTCAACATCTCCACGCAGGTGCTGCTCGACCGCGAGCGCTGCGTGCTGTGCGCGCGTTGCACCCGCTTCTCGAACCAGATCGCGGGCGACCCGATGATCGAGCTGCTCGAGCGAGGCGCGCTCCAGCAGGTCGGCACGGGCGAGGGCGACCCCTTCGAGTCGTACTTCTCCGGGAACACCATCCAGATCTGCCCGGTCGGCGCGCTGACCTCGGCGGCGTACCGGTTCCGTGCCCGCCCCTTCGACCTCGTCTCGTCGCCGTCCGTCTGCGAGCACTGCGCGGGCGGCTGCGCGACCCGCACCGACCACCGGCGCGGCAAGGTCATGCGGCGGCTCGCCGCCAACGACCCCGAGGTCAACGAGGAGTGGATCTGCGACAAGGGGCGGTTCGCCTTCCGCTACGCCCAGCAGCGCGACCGGCTCACCACTCCGTTCGTCCGCAACCGGGACAGCGGTGAGCTGGAGCCGGCGAGCTGGCCGGAGGCCCTGGAGGCCGCGGCCGCCGGGCTGGCGGCGGCGCGCGGCCGGGCAGCGGTGCTGACCGGCGGCCGGCTCACGGTCGAGGACGCTTACGCGTACGCCAAGTTCGCCCGGGTCGCCCTCGACACCAACGACGTCGACTTCCGGGCGCGCGTGCACTCCTCGGAGGAGGCCGACTTCCTGGCCTCGTCGGTCGCGGGACGCGGGCGGGACCTTGGGGGCACCTCCCAGGCCGGAGGCTCTGGGGGACGTTCCGGGGTCACGTACACCTCGCTGGAGAAGGCTCCGGCCGTGCTGCTCGCGGGCTTCGAGTCCGAGGAGGAGGCCCCCGGCGTCTTCCTGCGGCTGCGCAAGGCCTCCCGCAAGCACGGGCAGCGGACCTTCGCCCTCGCCACGCACGCGACGCGCGGGCTGACGAAGTCCGGGGGCGTGCTGCTCCCCGCGGCACCCGGCACCGAGACCGAGTGGCTGGACGCGTTGGCGTCCGGCACCGGGCTCGACGGGGACGCGGCCGCGGCCGCCGAGGCGCTGCGCGCCGCGGGGGCCGTGATCGTCGTCGGCGAGCGGCTCGCCGCAGTACCGGGCGCCCTGACGGCGGCGGTACGGGCGGCGACCGCTACCGGCGCCGAGCTGGTGTGGATCCCGCGCCGGGCCGGCGAGCGCGGCGCGGTCGAGGCGGGCGCCATCCCGTCGCTGCTGCCCGGCGGCCGCCCGGCCACCGACCCGCGGGCCCGCGAGGAGACCGCGGCGGCCTGGGGCGTGCGGGAACTCCCGCACCGCTACGGCCGCGACACCGGCCAGATCGTCGAGGCCGCGGTCACCGGCGAACTGGGTGCCCTGGTCGTCGCGGGCGTCGAGGTCGCCGATCTGCCCGACCCCGCACGCGCACGCGAGGCGCTCGACGCGGTCGGCTTCCTGGTGGCCCTGGAGCTGAGGCCGACCGAGGTCACCGCGCGGGCCGACGTGGTCTTCCCGGTCGCGGCCGTCGCCGAGAAGTCCGGCACCTTCCTCAACTGGGAAGGCAGGGCCCGGATGTTCGAGGCCGCGCTCAAGCCCGACCAGATGACCCGTTCGCTCGCGCCGACCGACGCGCGGGTGCTGCACATGCTCGCCGACGCCCTGGACGTACACCTCGCCCTGCCGGACCTTCGGTCCGTACGGCGCGAGATGGACCGGCTCGGCGCGTGGGGCGGGCCGAGGGCGAGCGAGCCCACCGAGTCCGCCCGGCCGCTGCCCCGCCCCGCCGAGGGCGAGGCGGTCCTCGCCGGCCACCGGATGCTGCTCGACCAGGGGCTGCTCCAGGAGGGCGACGAGGCGCTGGCCGGGACCCGGCACGCCGCGGTCGCCCGCCTCTCCGCCGCCACCGCGGCCGAGACCGGAGTCAAGGACGGCGATGCCCTCGCCGTCACCGGACCCGCCGGTTCCGTACACCTCCCGCTCCAGGTGACCGAGATGCCCGACCGGGTGGTCTGGCTCCCGCTCAACTCGACGGGCGGCGGTGTGCTGAGCGACACGGGCGTCCGCCCCGGCGAACTGGTCCGCATCGGCCCTGCGGCGCCGAAGGCCGCCGCGCTCGACGCACCGGAGGCGCAGTCGTGACCGAGTTCTCCCGCAGCCATCCGGTTCCGGTGCTGTGCACCGAGAGCCGTACGGCCCTCCCCGTACCGGAGGTGCACGTATGAACACGGCACTCCTCGCCGCCGAGGACCTCTCGATGTTCGGGCGGGACCCCTGGTGGCTCGTCGTCATCAAGGCGGTCTTCTGCTTCGCCTTCCTGATGCTGACCGTGCTGTTCTCCATCGTGTGGGAGCGCAAGGTCGTCGCCTGGATGCAGCTGCGCATCGGGCCCAACCGGCACGGCCCCTGGGGCCTCCTCCAGTCCCTCGCGGACGGCGTCAAGCTGATGCTCAAGGAGGACGTGATCGTCAAACGCGCGGACAAGGTGGTCTACGTCCTCGCGCCGATCGTCGCCGCGATCCCGGCCTTCATGGCGATCGCCGTGATCCCCTTCGGCCCCGCGGACAACGAGATCTCGATCTTCGGCCAGCGGACCACGATGCAGCTGACCGACCTGCCGATCGCGATGCTCTACATCCTCGCGGTCGCCTCGGTCGGCATCTACGGCATCGTGCTGGCCGGCTGGTCGTCCGGCTCGACGTACCCGCTGCTCGGCGGACTGCGCTCCTGCGCGCAGATGATCTCGTACGAGATCGCCATGGGCGCCGCCTTCGCCTCGGTCTTCCTCTACTCCGGGTCGATGTCGACCTCGACGATCGTCGAGGCGCAGGCGGACCGCTGGTACATCCTGCTGCTGCCGGTCTCGTTCCTGATCTACATCGTGACGATGGTCGGCGAGACGAACCGGGCCCCGTTCGACATGCCGGAGTCCGAGGGCGACCTGGTCGGCGGCTTCAACACCGAGTACTCGTCGATCAAGTTCGCGCTGTTCATGCTCGCCGAGTACGTCAACATGGTCACCGTCTCGGCGGTCTCGGTCACTCTCTTCCTGGGCGGCTGGCGGGCCCCGTACCCGATCAGCACCTTCTGGGAGGGCGCGAACCACGGCTGGTGGCCGATGCTCTGGTTCGTCATCAAGGTGCAGCTGCTGCTGTTCTTGTTCATCTGGCTGCGCGGCACGCTCCCGCGCGTCCGCTACGACCAGCTGATGAAGCTCGGCTGGAAGGTGCTCATTCCGGTCTCGGTCGTCTGGCTGATGCTCGTCGCGACCGTGCGGGCGCTGCGCAACGAGGGCCAGGACTTCTCGCAGATCGTGCTGTACGTCGGCGGCGCGGTCCTCGCCGTACTGCTGCTGTCCTTCGTCGCCGATCTCTTCCGCGGCAGGAAGGAACAGGCCGAAGAAGCCGAGAAGGCGGCCGCGCCCAGGGAGTTCGACCCGATGGCGGGCGGATTCCCGGTGCCGCCGCTGCCCGGGCAGGAGTTGCCGCCCGTGCCGCGCAGGCGGCCGCGCCGCGACCGCGAGTTGATTGTCAGTGGTGGCATGAATACTGACAGTGACGGCCCTCGTGACGGAAAGGAGGCTGACGGTGTCTGAGCGATCCGAGGAATCCGAGAGCAAGTTCCAGAACCCGGTTGCCGGCTTCGGCGTGACCTTCAAGGCCATGTTCAAGAAGCGGCTGACCGAGCAGTACCCGGAGCAGCAGAAGACGACGGCGCCGCGCTTCCACGGCCGGCACCAGCTCAACCGGCACCCGGACGGGCTGGAGAAGTGCGTCGGCTGCGAGCTGTGCGCCTGGGCCTGTCCCGCGGACGCCATCTATGTGGAGGGCGCGGACAACACGGACGAGGAGCGCTACTCGCCGGGCGAGCGGTACGGGCGGGTCTACCAGATCAACTACGCCCGCTGCATTCTGTGTGGGCTGTGCATCGAGGCCTGCCCGACCCGCGCGCTCACGATGACCAACGAGTTCGAGCTCGCCGACAGCTCCCGAGAGAACCTGATCTACACCAAGGAGCAGCTGCTCGCGGGACTCGAGCCGGGCATGGTCGACACGCCGCACGCGATCTACCCCGGCATGGACGAGCAGGACTACTACCGAGGCCTGGTCACCGAGGCCGCGCCGGGTACGGAGCCCCAGGTCGCCGCCTCCAAGGGCGAGAAGCCCGAGGACGAGGAGGTCGACGCATGAGCGCCACGCTCGCCGCGGCCGCCTCGACCGGAGAGGCGGTCCAGTTCTGGATCCTGGGCACCGTCGCCGTCATCGGTGCGCTGGGCACCGTCCTGATGAAGAAGGCCGTGCACAGCGCGCTGTGCCTCGCCGGGACGATGATCGTCCTGGCGGTCTTCTATCTGGCCAACGGGGCGTACTTCCTGGGCATCGTCCAGATCGTCGTCTACACCGGCGCGATCATGATGCTGTTCCTCTTCGTGGTCATGCTCGTCGGTGTCACGGCCGCGGACTCCCTCAAGGAGACGATCAAGGGCCAGCGCTGGTGGGCCGCGCTCTGCGGACTCGGCTTCGGCGTCCTGCTGATCGCCGGTATCTCCAACGCCGCGCTGACGTCCGACTCGTTCATCGGCCTCGGCCAGGCCAACGCGGGCGGCAATGTCGAGGGCATCGCCGCCCTCCTCTTCACCCAGTACGTCTTCGCCTTCGAAATCACCGGCGCGCTGCTCATCTCGGCGGCCGTCGGCGCCATGGTGCTCACCCACCGCGAGCGCACCGAGCGCGCCAGGACCCAGCGGGAGCTTTCCGAGCAGCGGGTGCGCGAGGGCAAGCACCTGCCGCCGCTGCCCGCGCCCGGTGTGTACGCCCGGCACAACGCGGTGGACATCGCGGGTCTGCTCCCGGACGGCACGGCATCCGAGCTCACCGTCAGCAAGACGCTGCGCGCACGCGGTCAGATCCGCGATGTGTCGAGCGAGGCGCTGAACGACCTCAAGGCGCTGGAGCAGCGCTCGGAGGCGCGACTCGGCCGGGACCAGGACGAGACCCGGTACAAGGGCCTCGACAAGGACCGGGACGGGGAGCACGACAGGGACGGACAGGAGGTCAGCCAGTGAACCCGGTCAACTACCTCTATCTCGCCGCCCTGTTGTTCACCATCGGCGCGGCGGGCGTGCTGATCAGGCGGAACGCGATCGTGGTCTTCATGTGCGTCGAGCTCATGCTCAACGCCTGCAACCTCTCGTTCGTGGCCTTCTCCCGGATGCACGGCAACCTCGACGGCCAGATCATCGCGTTCTTCACGATGGTCGTCGCCGCCGCGGAGGTCGTGGTCGGGCTCGCGATCATCGTGTTGCTGTTCCGTTCCCGCCACTCGGCCTCGGTCGACGACGCCAGCCTGATGAAGCTGTAAGGGGCGCTAGAACGACATGAACGCAGAGAACCTGATTGCGCTGCTGATCGCGGCGCCCCTGCTCGGAGCCGCCCTGCTGCTGTGCGGGGGGCGCCGGCTCGACCGTACGGGCCACTGGATCGGCACGCTGCTCGCCGCCGTCTCCTTCGTCATCGGTGTCGTGCTCTTCGCCGACATGCTGGGCAGGCCTGGCGAGGACCGGACCATGTCCCAGTATCTGTACAGCTGGATCCCGGTCGAGGGCTTCCAGGCGGATGTCGCCTTCCAGCTCGACCAGCTGTCGATGACCTTCGTCCTGCTCATCACCGGTGTCGGCTCGCTCATCCATCTGTACTCGGTCGGGTACATGGAGCACGACGAGCGCCGCCGCCGCTTCTTCGGCTACCTCAACCTGTTCCTCGCGGCGATGCTCCTGCTGGTCCTCGCCGACAACTACCTGCTGCTGTACGTCGGGTGGGAGGGCGTCGGCCTCGCCTCGTACCTGCTCATCGGCTTCTGGCAGCACAAGCCCAGCGCCGCGACCGCGGCGAAGAAGGCCTTCCTGGTCAACCGGGTCGGCGACATGGGCCTGTCGATCGCGATCATGGTGATGTTCACGACTTTCGGGACCTTCACCTTCGGCCCGGTATTCGGGGCCGTCGATGAGGTTTCGGAGGGCACGCTGACGGCCATCGGGCTGCTGCTCCTGCTCGCCGCCTGCGGCAAGTCCGCCCAGGTGCCGCTGCAGTCCTGGCTCGGGGACGCGATGGAGGGCCCGACTCCGGTCTCGGCCCTGATCCACGCGGCGACGATGGTGACCGCCGGTGTGTATCTGATCGTCCGCTCCGGCGTCATCTTCAATGGCGCGCCCGATGCACAGCTCGTCGTCACCGTCGTCGGTGCGGTCACGCTCCTCTTCGGTGCGATCGTCGGTTGCGCGAAGGACGACATCAAGAAGGCACTGGCCGGTTCGACGATGTCGCAGATCGGCTACATGATCCTGGCCGCCGGCCTCGGCCCCATCGGATACGCCTTCGCGATCATGCACCTGGTGACGCACGGCTTCTTCAAGGCCGGGCTCTTCCTCGGCGCCGGTTCGGTCATGCACGGCATGAACGACGAGGTGGACATGAGGAGGTACGGCGGCCTTCGGAGGTACATGCCGATCACCTTCGTCACCTTCGGCCTCGGCTACCTCGCGATCATCGGCTTCCCGGGCCTGTCCGGGTTCTTCTCCAAGGACAAGATCATCGAGGCGGCCTTCGCCAAGGGCGGCACGGAGGGCTGGATCCTCGGCGGCGCCGCCCTGCTGGGCGCCGCGATCACCGCGTACTACATGACGCGCGTAATGATCCTGACGTTCTTCGGCGAGAAGCGCTGGCAGCCCGCCCCCGACCCGGACAAGACGCCCAGTGTCGAGCCCGGCATCGAGGTGCACCCGGGCGAGATGCCGCATCCGCACGAGTCGCCGAGGACCATGACCCTGCCGATGATCGTGCTCGCCTTCGGGTCGGTCTTCGCGGGCGGACTGTTCTCGTTCAACGAGGCGTTCGTGAAGTGGCTCGAGCCGGTCACCAGCTTCGAGCACGGCCACCCGCCGATCAGCGCGGGCGCGGTGACGGCCTCCACGGTCGCCGTGATGGTCATCGGCGTCGCGCTCGCCTACGCGCAGTACGGACGCCGCCCGGTCCCGGTGGTCGCCCCGCGCGGCTCGCTCCTCACCCGGGCCGCCCGCCGCGACCTCCTCCAGGACGACTTCAACCACATCGTCCTGGTCCGCGGCGGCGAGCACCTCACCCGCTCGCTCGTGTACGTGGACCACACCCTGGTCGACGGAGTCGTCAACGGCACGGCGGCGTCCTTCGGCGGACTGTCCGGCCGGCTCCGCAAGGTGCAGAACGGCTACGCCCGCTCCTACGCGGTCTCGATGTTCGGAGGTGCGGCGGTGCTGATCGCCGCGACCCTGCTGATGAGGGCGGTGTAACCACATGTCGTTCCCCCTCCTGACCGCGACGGCGGCGCTCCCGGCGATCGGTGCGATCGCCACGGCCGCCGTCCCGGCCGGCCGGCGCGCGGCCGCCAAATGGCTGGCGCTGCTCGTCTCGCTCGGCACGCTCGTGCTGGCGGCGATCGTGGGCGCCCGGTTCGACCCGGCCGGCGCCCGCTATCAACTCACCGAATCCCACGCCTGGATCAAGGACTTCGGTGTCCGGTACGAGCTGGGCGTGGACGGGATCGCGGTGGCGCTGATCGCGCTGACCGCGGTGCTGATCCCGTTCGTGATCCTGGCCGGCTGGCACGACGCCGACCCCCTGGAAGTGTCCGACGGCGACTCCGTCGCGGGGCAGTCGAAGCGCTGGCGGCCGACGCAGGGCTTCTTCGCCCTGATCCTGTCCGTCGAGGCGATGGTGATCCTCTCCTTCGAGGCCACCGACGTCTTCCTCTTCTACATCCTCTTCGAAGCCATGCTCATCCCGATGTACTTCCTCATCGGCGGCTTCGGGGACCGTGCTCATGCGGGCAGCGAGGAGAACGCGGCGGCCCAGCGCTCGTACGCCGCGGTGAAGTTCCTGCTCTACAACCTGGCCGGCGGACTGATCATGCTGGCCGCGGTCATCGGGCTCTATGTCGTCGCCGGCAACTTCTCCCTCACCGAGATCGCCGAGGCCCGGGCCAACGGGCAGCTCGACATGGCGACCAACACCGAGCGGCTGCTGTTCCTCGGCTTCTTCTTCGCCTTCGCGGTGAAGGCGCCGCTGTGGCCGCTGCACACCTGGCTGCCCAACGCGATGGGTGAGGCGACCGCTCCGGTCGCCGTGCTGATCACGGCCGTGGTCGACAAGGTCGGCACCTTCGCGATGCTCCGCTTCTGCCTCGGGCTGTTCCCGGAGGCCTCGGAGTGGGCGACGCCGGCGATCCTGGTGCTGGCGCTGATCAGCATCGTGTACGGCGCCCTGCTCGCGGTGGGCCAGCGGGACATCAAGCGCCTGGTCGCGTACGCGTCGATCTCGCACTTCGGCTTCATCATCATGGGCATCTTCGCGATGACCAGCCAGGGCCAGTCCGGCGCGACCCTGTACATGGTCAACCACGGGATCTCGACGGCCGCGCTGATGCTGGTCGCAGGCTTCCTGATCTCGCGGCGCGGCTCGCGGCTCATCGCCGACTACGGCGGGGTGCAGAAGGTCGCCCCGGTCCTCGCCGGCACCTTCCTCATCGGCGGTCTGGCGACCCTGTCGCTGCCGGGGCTCGCGCCTTTCGTGAGTGAGTTCCTGGTTCTGGTCGGCACGTTCACCCGCTATCCGGTGGTCGGCATCATCGCGACCTTCGGCATCGTGCTCGCCGCGCTCTACACCCTGGTCCTCTACCAGCGGACGATGACCGGCCCGGTGAAGGAGGAGGTGCGGACCCTGCCGGATCTGCGACTGCGTGAGCTGTTGGTGGTCACCCCGCTGATCGCGTTGCTGATCTTCCTCGGCGTCTACCCGAAGCCGTTGACGGAGATCGTCAACCCGGCCGTGGAGCACACCATGTCCGACGTCCAGAAGCAGGACCCCCGGCCCGATGTGGAGGCGGCCAAGTGAGCACGACAGCTGTCCACAGCCTGTGGACAACGGCAGCCGAGCCGCTGGACAAGATCCCGGCCCCGCACATCGAGTACGCACAGCTCGCCCCCACGCTCATCGTGGTCGGCGCGGCGGTCGTCGGTGTGCTGGTCGAGGCCCTCGTCCCGCGCAAGGGCCGCTACTACGCGCAGGTGTTCCTCTCCGTCGTCGCGCTGGCCGCCGCGTTCGGCGCGGTGGTCGGACTCGCCGCCGGCGGATACGGCTCCACCAAGGCGCACATCGCGGCGATGGGCGCCGTCGCTGTGGACGGGCCCGCGCTGTTCCTGCAGGGCACCATCCTGCTGGCATCGCTGGTCGCGATCTTCACCTTCGCCGAGCGGCGGCTCGACCCGGAGGCGCACGGGAAGCGCGTCGACTCGTTCGCCGCGCAGGCCGCGTCCGTACCGGGCAGCGACAGCGAAAAGGCCGCGGTCAAGGCCGGGTTCACCACCACCGAGGTGTTCCCGCTGGCCCTCTTCGCCATCTCCGGGATGCTCGTCTTCCCCGCGGCGAACGACCTGCTGACGCTTTTCGTCGCGCTCGAGGTCTTCTCCCTGCCGCTGTACCTCCTCTGCGCCCTGGCCCGCCGCAAGCGGCTCATGTCGCAGGAGGCCGCGGTGAAGTACTTCCTGCTCGGCGCGTTCTCGTCGGCGTTCCTGCTCTTCGGTATCGCGCTGCTGTACGGGTATGCGGGCTCCGTCTCGTACGCGCGGATCGCCGATGTCGTCGACGGCACCGTCCAGACCATCGACCCCGCGCTCGCCTCCACGATGGGCAACGACGCACTGCTGCTCATCGGCGGCGCGATGATCCTGATGGGGTTGCTCTTCAAGGTCGGCGCGGTGCCGTTCCACATGTGGACGCCCGACGTCTACCAGGGCGCGCCGACCCCGGTCACCGGCTTCATGGCGGCGGCCACGAAGGTCGCGGCGTTCGGCGCGCTGCTCCGGCTGCTGTACGTGGTGCTGCCGGGGCTGAGCTGGGACTGGCGGCCGGTCATGTGGGCGGTCGCGATCGTCACCATGCTGGGCGGCGCGATCATCGCGATCACCCAGACAGACATCAAGCGGCTGCTGGCGTACTCGTCGATCGCGCACGCCGGGTTCATCCTGGCCGGTGTCATCGCGTTCACGCCGGACGGTGTCTCGTCCGTGCTCTTCTACCTCCTCGCGTACTCGTTCGTGACGATCGGGGCGTTCGCCGTCGTCACGCTCGTACGGGACGCGGGCGGAGAGGCCACGCACCTGTCCAAGTGGGCGGGTCTCGGGCGGCGTTCGCCGCTCGTGGCCGCGGTCTTCGCCGTGTTCCTGCTGGCCTTCGCGGGTATCCCGCTGACGTCGGGCTTCTCCGGGAAGTTCGCGGTCTTCAAGGCGGCGGCGGAGGGCGGCGCGGGCGCGCTGGTCGTGATCGGTGTGATCTCGTCCGCGATCGCCGCGTTCTTCTACATCCGGGTCATCGTGCTGATGTTCTTCAGCGAGCCCTCGCCCGAGGGCCCGACGGTCGCCGTGCCGTCGCTGTTCACATCGACGACGATCGTGGTGGGTGTCGCGGTCACGCTGGTGCTGGGTGTGGCGCCGCAGTACTTCCTGGATCTGGCGGGGCAGGCGAGCGTGTTCGTCCGGTAGCCCGCGGACACGATCATGCCGAAGGCCCGGCGTCTCCTCGGGGGAGACACCGGGCCTTCTGCCTGCCCGAGAGCGCGGGCCGGGCCGCCCGAAGAGGACTACGCTCGATCACGGGGAGGAGCTGGCGGGTCAAGGAGGATCGTCATGATCGACCAGTACCAGTACCCCGAGTACACCACTCCCTCGCAGGCCGAGGGCGAGGACCCCGAATCGACCGAGGAGCAGCACCCCGACGTCGACCGGACGACTCCCTCCCAGGCCGAGGGCGAGCGGACGGCGGACGACGAGACCTGACCGACGACAGGCCCTGGAGTCCGGGTAACCGCACGGGCGAATCCCGTGCCGGCCTCTCGGTCCGTGTCCTACGGCCCGGCCCCGGCTCCGGACCGGCGGCTCAGGAACCGGCGGCTCAGGAACCGGCGGCTCAGGAACCGGCGGCGCGGACCGAGCCGGTGCTCGAGCCGCTGGTGTCGCCCAGGAAGCAGGTGACCTCGCGGTCGCCGAGGGTCCAGCCGGCGGACTGCGGGTGGTAGTAGTACACCTCGAGCGTCTCCGGGAGCTTCGCGGCGTCGCCCACGTAGTCGGTGAGCGGCGTGCCGGCGCACTTCTCCTCGGCGATCGAGATGACCTTCTCCGTACCCGGGTACGGCCCGTCCTCCAGGTCGAAGACGGCGTATGCCTCCCCCTCGTGAGACTGGTCGCAGGGCACGATGCGCACCGAGAAGGAGGCCTGGCCGCCGTCCTTGTCCCCGTACTCCGCCAGATCGTCGTCCGTGTTGAAGCAGTCTCCCTCGCGGATGTCCTGCACGTCGCTGGAGCCCGGGCTGGTGACCTGGCCACTGGTGTCGCGCTTCGGCTCGGGGCCGTCGTCGAGCGCTCCGGAGAGTCCGAGGATCAGCACGAGCGCGTAGAACGCGATGGTCGCGCTGTGGATGGCGATGGCGGCGATGGCAAAGCCCTTGCCCTTCTCGCCGCGGTTGCGGATCTGGGAGAGGGCGATGATGCCGAGGATCAGCGGGACCAGTGGCAGCGCGCAGACGATCGACATGACGAACGCCACGACGGCCAGCGTGTTGGTCTTCTGCGGCGGCGCTGCGTACCAGCCCTGCGGGCCGCCGTACGGCCCGGGCTGCCCCGGCTGTCCGTACGGTCCCTGCTGTCCGTACGGGCCCGGCTGCGGGTACGGCTCCGGGGACGTCGGCGGTTGCGGCGGTATGGACATGCGCGTGGCGCTCCTTGTACAGAGGGTGAGACCGCAACCTACAGCCCGGCGGCGACACCGTGGACAGCCGGGTGGCCCCGCCCCGGGCAACCCGCGATCAAGGTCCGGCGTCCTCCAGGGCGCCGGACCTTCATCGTGGATACGGGGGACAACATGGACGCTCCAGCAGCGCAGGCAGCACAGCACCGGAGTCCGAGCACCGCCGACACCTGGCCGGCGGTGCTGCTGCTGCCGGCCCTCCTGCTGCTGAGGTTCCTCGGCGAGCACGCCTGGGCCTACTGGACCGCGGCGGTCATCGGCGTACTGGGGCTGATCGGCGCCGCCGTCGAGATCACCGGGGCGGTCGGCCATCTGCGGCACGGGCGTCGGCCGTGGGCCGCGGCCTGGGTCCTGTTCGCGCTGGTGTCAGGAGTGCTGGTCCTGGTGCTCAGGCTGGCCGAGCACTGGTGACGCTCCGGGCCGCGTAGGCCCGTACGTCGTCGTCCGGCTCCCGCAGGGCCGGCTCCGCGGGCAGCGTCTCGACGAGTTCGCGCAGTGAGTCCGCCGCGGCCGCCCGCACCGCCGGATCCGGGTCGGCCGGCGCGTGGCCGGCGCCGGACCCGTGCCCTCCGGGGCGAGTTGCTCGGTGCGGAGCAGGTCGAGGGCCTGGCGCACGGTGTTGCGGCCGGCGCCGTAGTCGCGGCCGATGGTGCCCTCGTGGGGCAAAGTGCCGCTGGGGAAGCCGCCAGTGATGATCTGGGGCGGAGCAGATCGGCGAGCTGCCGGGCCCGGTCGGCACGCAGTCGGCGACGCCGGGCGGCGACGGTGGTCGCTCCCTGTCCGGCGTGGTCTCGGATGCGCTCGGCGGGCAGGCGTCGGACGATACCGACGCATGCCCGCCGATGGTGTTGCGGCAGTGTTGCGCCACTGTGCGAGGCCGAAGGTGCGCCTTCGAGCTGCGGTTATGCGGTTGTCGATGAAAGATCTGCCACTAGTCGGCGGCGGGTGCGATCCGGCCGGTGACCTCACCGAGGCCGACCCGTACGCCGTCGGGACCCGGCGCCCACGCGGTCATCGTGACCTCGTCGCCGTCCTCCAGGAACGTCCGCTTCCCGTACGGCAGCTCCAGCGGGTCCCGCCCGTTCCAGGTGAGCTCCAGGAGGGAGCCGCGCTGGTGGACCTCGGGGCCGCTGACCGTGCCGGAGCCGTACAGGTCGCCGGTGCGCAGCGAGGCGCCGTTGACGGTCATGTGCGTCAGCTGCTGGGCGGCCGTCCAGTACATCGTGGCGAACGGCGGCTCGCTGACGATCTGTCCGTTGATGGTGACGGAGATACGGAGGTCGAAGCCGCCGGGCTCCTCCTCGCCGGAGTCGTCCAGATAGGGGAGTACGGGCACGTCGCGCGCGGGCGGTGCGACGCGGGCGGCGTCGAGGGCCTCCAGCGGGGTGACCCAGGCGGAGACGGAGGTGGCGAAGGACTTGCCGAGGAACGGGCCGAGGGGAACGTACTCCCAGGCCTGGATGTCCCGCGCGGACCAGTCGTTGAGGAGCTGCAGCCCGAACACATGGTCGCGGAAGGCGGACACGGGGACGGGCCGGCCGAGCTCGGAGGGGGTGCCGACGACGAAGCCGACCTCCGCCTCGATGTCCAGCTTGACGGACGGGCCGAAGACGGGTGCCGGGTCGGCGGGCGCCTTGCGCTGGCCTGCGGGCCGGATCACGTCCGTGCCGGAGACGACGACCGTGCCGGAGCGGCCGTGGTATCCGATCGGGATGTGCTTCCAGTTGGGGGTGAGCGGTTCGCCGTCGGGGCGGAAGATGTGTCCGACGTTGGTGGCGTGGTGCTCGCTCGAGTAGAAGTCGACGTAGTCGGCGACCTCGTACGGCAGGTGCAGCGTCACCGCCGACAGGTGGTGCAGCAGCGGCTCGATGTCCTGCCGGTGCGCGGGCACCGTCACCCACGCGGTGAGCGCGCGCCGTACGTCACGCCAGGCCGTGCGGCCCGCAGCGAGCAGCGGGCCCAGACTCGGCTGCGCGAGCAGCGCGGCGTACGGGGAGCCGAGGGTGTACGCCGCCGCTCCCGCGTCGAGCACATGGTCACCGATCCTGACCCCGAGCCGCCGCCGGTCGGGCTCGTCCGCGGTGGTGAAGACGCCGTAGGGGAGGTTGTGCGGGCCGAAGGGGTCCCCCTCGGCCAGATCGAGCGGGCTCTGCTCGGGCATCGGTGCTTGCCTCGCTTTCCACGTGTGTGGGGGACACGTTACGTGGGCGGTGCGCGTGGCGTCAGTGACCGGGGCTCCGCCTGGACCCCGCCGGGGCGCTCTCCGGATCCCGCGCCTCGAACACCGACGGGGCTGCGCACGGGGTCCGGAATTTCCCGTCGCCCGGCCCACCGTGGGCGCCGCAGGGCGCGGGCCTATCCAGCCGTACGCGGGATCCGCTTCTCCCACGTGCGGTGGAAGACGACCTCGTCGCCGTCCCGGCACACCACCTCATCGGCCGTGAGGAAGTGCGCCGCGTCGCAGGCGACTTCGGAGCGCGTCTCGACGCGGACGTCCCAGGCCAGCTCGGGCCGGTGCAGCCGGATCCTCCACTCGGAGCGGCTGTTGGCGGACAGCGGGTCCCGTTCCCGGATCGTGTACGTCTCCAGTGCGTCCTCGGTGAATTCGAGGCCGTCGGGATGGACGCGGGTGCCGCCGAAGCCGGCCGTGGTCTCGAGGCGCCATTCGCCCTTGGCGACATCACGGACGACCAGCCGCTGGGGGCGGGGCTCGTCCAGGGTCACGGGGGTGACGACGCCGAGCGGTTCGGACTGCTCGGGCTCCTCGAAGGCGATCGCGTCGGTCGTGGGGGCGCGGACGGGCAGCTCCAGGGCGGAGCCCTCGGGGGCGAGCGTGAAGCCCGCCGTGCCGGCCCGGGGCCAGATCCACGGCCAGTACGCGGAGGAGACCGACAGCCGGATCCGGTGGCCGGGCGGGAAGGCGTGGCCGATGCCGCTCAGCTCGAAGGTGACGTCCTCGGTGGCGCCGGGCGGCCAGGCGTCGGCCCGGTCGCGGCCGTGCCGGGCCGAGAGGTCGAGCGCGCCGCGGGTGATGAGTGTGGAGGAGCCGTCGGGCGCCACGTCGCAGAGACGGGCGACGGCCTGGCCGAAGGGGACGTCCATCCGGAGGCGCAGCGTCACCCTGGGGCGCCCGAGGATCTCCACCCGGTCGGGGACCGCGAACTCGAAGCTCGCCGACCTCGCGTCCTCGTCGCGCTGGTCGGGCGGCAGGTCGGCGTCGCCGCCGGAGGGCAGATAGCGGCCCGCGTCGAGCCCCGTGTGCTGGGGGGAGTCGACGAGGAGCGGCGGACCCTGGAAGGGGTGCACCACGGGGGTGATGCGCGGCGACGGCCAGGCGTCGTCACCGACCCAGCGGCCCGGCAGTTCGCCGTACGTCGTCGCGGGCGGGTGCGACTCGCCGATCCAGGAGCGCAGCAGCGGCTCGGACATCACGCCGCCCGCGCCGGAGGCGCTGTCGGATTCGGTCGCATCCCGGAGCCAGTGGTCCCACCAGCGCAGCGTCTCCTGGAGGAAGCCGATCGCCGGGCCCGGGGCGAGCCCCCGGTCCGGGTACTGGTGCGACCACGGCCCGATCAGCCCCCGCACCCGCGCCGGGTCGAGGTGCTCGACCAGGCGCAGCACGGTGTCGCGGTGCGGATCGTGCCATCCGCCGACCGCCAGCACCGCCGCCCGGATCGCCCCGTGGTCCTCGCGCACGCTGCCGTCCTGCCAGTACGCGTCGCGCGTCTGGTGCTCCAGCCAGGTGTGGACGAGGGGTTCCAGCGCGTCGAGCCGGTTCAGCCACCTCTCGCGCCACTCGTCGCCCGCGAACAGCGGGTCCGGCGGCCGGGCGGCGAAGGCCAGCATGGCCGCCGACCGGGCGTGCATCTGTTCGGCCAGGACCGATCCGCCGAGGTAGTGCCCCTCGTTGTCGTAGCGGTCGTCGGTCGAGCAGACCGCGACGACCGCCCGCAGCGGCTCGGGCGCGAGCGCCGCGATCCGGAGCGCGAAGGTCCCGCCCCAGGCGATCCCGAACATCCCGACGCGCCCGCTGCACCAGGGCTGCCCGGCGAGCCACTCCACGACGGCCACCCCGTCGGCGAGCTCGGCCGCGGAGTACGCGTCGCCCGGCACGCCCTCGCTGTTCCCGTGGCCGCGCACGTCCACCCGTACGGAGGCGTAACCGTGGCCCGCGTACCAGGGGTGGCGCTGCCAGTCGCGCGGCGCGGTCCGGTCGGTCAGCCGGTCCGGGACGTATTCGAGGAGCACCGGTACGGGCTCATCGGTCAACGGCCGCCAGACCCGCGCGTACAGGTGTGTGCCTCCCCCGGAGCCTTCGGCCCAGGAGGTGCCGGCGGCCACCGGGATGCGGATGTCCTCGTGGCGGGTCTCGTACGGGAAGGACGTGCGGATGCGCATGGGGAACCTCAGGGGAGGACGAGGCGGCGCGCCTGCGCCCGAGCGGGTGACCCGGTCCGCGCGGAAGGCGTGGCCGTCTTCGGGCGGACGCTGCTCGCCGTTCTCGTCGAGTTCGTTCGCGGTTCCGGACAATGGTGTTCCGGACAATGGTGATGCTTCCGGTCGTATGAGTTGATCACGAACATACCGGGGGTGGCGGGAAGGCGCCGCCGGTGATCGAAAGGGGACCGGATACGCTGACTTGAGTGATGACAGCGACACATCGACAATCCGTGTGATCGTCAGCAGACAGGAGTACCTCTCGTGACCGTCGTCGGGCCTTTCGGGCTGAGCGTGCGGGACCAGGCTCTTGAGGCCGATGTCCAGACCGGATTGGCGGCTGTCGAGGCGGGACTGCTCGATGCCACCAAGAGCGAGGTGCCCTTCATCACGGAGGCCGCGCAGCACCTCGTCCGCGCGGGCGGGAAGCGTTTCCGGCCGCTGCTGGTGATGCTGGCGGCGCAGTTCGGTGATCCGTACGCGCCGGGTGTCGTGCCCTCGGCCGTCGTCGTCGAGCTGACGCACCTCGCGACGCTGTACCACGACGACGTGATGGACGAGGCCGAGGTGCGCCGCGGCGTGGCGAGCGCCAACGCCCGCTGGGGCAACTCGCTGGCGGTCCTGACCGGCGACTTCCTCTTCGCCCGCGCCTCGCACATCCTGGCCGACCTGGGCCCCGAGGCCGTACGGATCCAGGCCGAGGCGTTCGAGCGGCTGGTCACTGGCCAGATCCTGGAGACCGCGGGCCCTCGCGACGGCCGTGACCCGGTCGAGCACTATCTCGATGTCATCGGCGGCAAGACGGGTTCGCTGATCGCCGTCTCGGGGCGCTTCGGCGCGATGACGTCCGGCGCCGACGAGGGCATCACCGACATCCTCACCCAGTACGGGGAGCGGCTCGGCGTCGCCTTCCAGCTCGCCGACGACGTACTCGACATCGCCTCCGACTCGCACGAGTCCGGCAAGACCCCGGGCACCGATCTGCGTGAGGGCATCCCCACGCTGCCGGTGCTGAGGCTGCGGGAGCAGGCCGCCGCGCACGGCCGGGCCGAGGACCTGGAGCTGGTCGAACTGCTGGCGGGCGACCTCACGGACGACGCACGGCACGCGGAGGCGCTGGCCAGGCTGCGGGTGCACCCTGCCCTGGAGCAGGCGCGGCGCGACACCGTGCGGTACGCGGAGGAGGCGCGGGCGTTGCTGGCGCCGCTGCCCGGCTGCAGTGCCAAGGCCGCCCTGGAGGAGCTGTGCGACGCGGTGGTGCACCGCGCCGGCTGAGCCCGCGGCCCCGCCTCCTCGCAGGTGGCGGTTCACGTCCTCGGACGTGGTCGGCCGGCGCTGATCACCGGCGACCCCCTACGGGTCGGGGGAGACGGGACGCCTCCGCGTCATACCGCAGCAGTACACGGAGTTGATTCCGCGGGCTGACGCTTCCGGCAGTGCGATTTGGTCAGATGGTGTGGACGGACGACGCCGCTATCACGGAGGTAGGGCACACCATGGCACCGAACGAGAACGCACCGATCACCGAAGAGCCGGGGGAGGTCGGCCCGGCCCGCCGGAGGGCGGCGCGGTACGTCGTCCCGGCCGCGGTGGCCGGCGTTGCCGCGGCGACCATCGGGCTCGTCCCGGCGCTCGCCGCGTCAGGCGACCCCGATCTGCCGAAGATCACGGCACAGGAACTCATCGAGAAGATCGCCGCATCGGATACGCAGCAGCTCTCCGGCACGGTGAAGATCAGCACGGACCTGGGCCTGCCGGACCTGGGCGGCCTGGCGAGCAGCTTCGTACCGGAGGCCGGCAAGGGAACGTCCGGCGCCTCCGCGTCGCCCGACGCCAAGCTGATGGAGCTGGCCTCGGGCACGCACCAGGTGGACGTCGCGGCCGACGGCCCGGACCGGCAGCGGGTGTCGTTCCGGTCCGGCGGCGAGGAGTACAGCGTCACCCACAACGGGGAGGACGTCTGGACGTACGACAGCGCCTCGGACGAGGTCGTCCACGGCAAGGACGACAGCGCTCACGACGGAAAGGCCGAGGGCAGGGACGAGGGCAGGGACGAGGGAGCGCCGAAGGAGCTGCCGACCACGCCCAAGGAGCTCGCCGAAGAGGCGCTGAAGGCCGCGGACGAGACGACCTCCGTGACGGTCGACGGCACGGCCCGTATCGCCGGCCGGGACGCGTACCAGCTGGTCATCAAGCCGAAGCAGAGCGGCTCGACGATCGGCTCCATCAAGGTCGCCGTGGACGCCGAGAACGGCGTACCGCTGAAGTTCACGCTGCTGCCGAGCGACGGCGGCAAGGCGGCCGTCGACGCGGGCTTCACTAGGGTCGACTTCTCGAAGCCGGCCGCGTCCACCTTCGACTTCACGCCGCCGAAGGGCGCGAAGGTCACGGAGGCGGACGAACTGAACACCCGCGAGAAGGACGCACCCAAGTCCCCCGAGGGGCTGGAGGAGTTCGAGGGCCTGGAGGACTTCAGCGGCCTGAACGTCATCGGCAAGGGCTGGACGTCCGTCGCCGAGCTCACCGTCCCGGGCGGCGAGGGCTTCAAGGCGCCGAAGGCCGGCGAGGGAGATGTCCCGCCGGAGGCCGAGAAGTTCCTGGACGCCCTGGGCGACCAGGTGAAGGGCGACTTCGGTACGGGCACGGTCTTCAAGACCCGCCTGGTCAACGCCCTGATGACGGACGACGGCAAGGTCTTCGTCGGCGCGGTCACGCAGGACGCGCTGGTGAAGGCGGCGAACGACGCGAAGTAGTCCGCGGCGCGTCGGTGAGACGGTGCGGGGGGGCCCCCCCCCCGGGGGGGCCCCCCCCGGGGGGGAGGCGGGCGGGGGGGGGGACGGGGGGTGGTGTGT
>NZ_JBSFHO010000030.1:0-2403 GCF_053597075.1 Streptomyces sp. NPDC001514 | reverse complement strand
GGTCTGGGTTTGGGGGGCGCGCGCCCGGGGGGGGGGGGTGGGTCGGGGGCGGACGGCCGGTCGGGTCCTGGGGGGCGGGTGGGTGATGGGGGGGGGGGCGCCCCCCTCAAGGGGGGCGCCCCGCACTGGGGTTACGGCGCGATGTGGTGCGACGGCGCGATGTGGTGAGACGGCGTGATGCGGTATGACGGCGTGATGCTCAGAAGGTGAGCCTCCAGCTGTCGATGTAGCCGGTGTCCTGGGCCGCCACGTCCTGGACTTTGAGCTGCCAGGTGCCGTTCGCGGCCTCGGTCGACGCGTTCACGGTGTACGTCGCGACGACGTCGTCCGCCGAGTCGCTGCCGCTGGAGTTCTTCAGGCGGTACGCCGTCCCGTCCGGCGCCACCAGGTCGATCACCAGGTCGCCGCGCCAGGAGTGCTTGATGACCACGCCGGCCTGGAGCGCGGACGGGGCGTTTCCGGTACGACCAGAGACGGTCACCGAGGACGTCACGGCGGCGCCGTTGTCGGGGATGGGGACATCGGCCGTGTTCTCGTAGACGTCACCGCCCGGCGGGACGGTCGTGCCGGCGGACAGGGTCCAGATCGCATGGGCGATCGCGTCGCTGTTCCGGTCGAGGGCGGTGTCGTTGATGTTGGACATGGTGTCGCAGGAGGAGTGGTAGCAGCGGTCGAAGGCCTGGCCTGCCGTGCCGCCCCACTTCTGGGCCTGCACCGTGGACTTCGTGCGGCCGGCGCCGGTGAAGAGCCCGCCGACCGGAATGCCCACGTTCTTGAAGGAGGCGTGGTCGGAGCGGCCGTCGCCCTCCGTCTCGATCTCGGTCGGGACGCCGAGGCCCGCGAAGTAGTCCTTGAAGGTCTTCTCGATCGCCGGGTCGTCGTCGTAGACGAAGTACCCGGGGTTGGGCGAACCGATCATGTCGAAGTTGAGATAGCCGGTGATCTTCGAACGGTCCGCGGCCGGAAGGTTGTTGACGTAGTACTTGGACCCGACCAGGCCCAGCTCCTCCGCACCCCACCAGGCGAAGCGCAGATGCTTGTCCGGCTTGAGCTGGGCGCGGGAGACGGCGAGCGCGGTCTCCAGGACGGCCGCCGAGCCGGAGCCGTTGTCGTTGATGCCGGGGCCCGAGGTGACCGAATCGAGGTGGGCGCCGGCCATCAGTGTCCGGTTGGCGTCGCCGCCGGGCCAGTCGGCGAGCAGGTTGTAGCCGGTGGCACCGGAGGACGTGAACTGCTGGACGGTGGTGGTGAATCCGGCCGCGTCCAGCTTGGCCTTCACATGGTCGACCGACGCCTTGTAGCCCGCGCGGCCGTGCGCGCGGTTTCCGCCGTTGGCGGTGGCGATCGACTGGAGGTCGGAGAGGTGGGCCTTGACGCTCGCGAGAGGGATGTCGGGCGCGGCGAGCGCCGCCGGGGAAGGGGCGGCGCTCGGTGCGGTGGCGGTGTCGGTTGCGGCGGCGGTCGGTAAGGCTGCGGCGAGCAGGCCGGCGAGGGCAAGTGCCGTGACTGCGGCGGCGCGTCTGTGCACGGAGTGGGTCATGTGGGGGCTCCGGATTCCGTATTCCGTTCGGGGACAGGACGGAACGTTCGAGACACTCCGCGACGGCGGTGTCGCAGGGTGCTGGAGCTGTACTCAGTGCGGCGTGTGGGTGAATGTTCAGCGAGATGTTGACTGACCGTCAAGAGTGGAAACCGGTCAGTCGGGTCCGGTTAACGGACGCTATTGCACACAGAATTCGTTGCCCTCCGGGTCCTGCATGACGACCCACTCGCCGGACGGCTCCTGCACGCGCCGCAGCACTGTCGCGCCCAGCCCCTCCAGCCGGGCGGCCTCCGCGTCCCGCCGTGCCGGTCCGGGGTGCAGGTCGAGGTGGAGCCGGTTCTTGACCGTCTTTGCCTCCGGGACCCGCTGGAACAGCAGCCGCCTGCCGAGACCGATGCCGGTCTCCTCCTCGTACGGATCGTCCGGATGCCGGACGGCGGCCAGATCACGCCACGCCCGGCGGTCGTGCCGTTCCACCGTCAGCTCGGGCGGTACGGCCCCGAGGCCGAGCAGCCGCTCGATCAGTGCGCTGTGGTCCTCGGTGACGTATCCGAGGGCCTCCGCCCAGAAGTCCGCCTGGGCGAGCGGGTCGGTCGCGTCGATCACAAGCTTCCAGTGCAGCGTCACGTAACCACTTGTAGTGATTACGTGAGGGAGGTGGCAATGGACTCGCCGACAGTACCCGGACTGACCCTGCGCACACCGGAGGGCAGGTCGTACCGCTTCGACCCGGGCGCGCTCTGCCTGGAGTTGCTCCCCACCGGCGGCCCCGGCGCCCTCGCGCGCTACGCCCCGCGGCCGCCCGGCGCGGCGTGCCCGCTCAGCCCGTCGCAGCCTCCCGCGGGGCCGGGCTCGCAGCC